>CABPCX010000029.1 GCA_902406135.1 uncultured Eubacteriales bacterium | reverse complement strand
TGCCATATTCTAAAATACAGGCATTTTCAATAGAAACTTCTGGAGTTTTAGATTTGGACAGTGAACTTGAACTCTACTTCAGCGGTCTTGGAAAAGTTACATTCGAGTTTACCGGCGAAAGCGATATTGTAAGAATCGGCCAGATGATTGGCGAAAAAATACTGTGATGCAGTATAATAAGAGGTAAAAATATGAAAAGGATTAAAAATACAATAGCCATTGTACTCACAATTATTTTGGCTGCTTCACTATCAGCATGCGGAGCAAAAATTGACCCTCCCGAAACTGTGGTTGATAAAGCTCTCACTGCTTTGAAGGCTTCTGATTTTGATACTGCGGCTATGTATTTTGATACTGATATTGGGGCATCCATTGGCAAAAATACAGCTGATAACGAAAATTCAAATGAAATTCATAACGAAGATATAAATAAACAGATAATTCAAATACTTATGGATAATCTGCAGTATACTATCGTTTCATCGGAAGAAAACGATGATACGGCAGTTGTAACTGTAAAAATCAAAAACATAAATATAGCAGATGTTATGCAGGATTATTTAAGCGAAGCACTTAACTATGTGTTTTCGGATATTTCTGCCGATGAACTGGAAACAAAACTGAATGAGCTCTTAATCAGCTCAATGGACAAAAATACAGAAAATCTTATTGAAAAAGAAGTAGATTTAACTTTAAACAAAACAGAAACCGGATGGATTATTGCAGTTGATACAAGTTTTCTTGATGCGATTACAGGCGGTACAGCCACTATGGCAGAAAGTTTTGAAAGCAGTCTTATTGCTGATGAATAAATAGAATTTACTTAATTTTAAAAACCAGCCGATACTGATTATGTCTTTACTGGCATAACATCAGCGGCTGGTTTTATTATAGGTCACATAATCAGATATGTATTCAGTTTAAAATATTACTCTTTATTTTCAGTGCTTACCTGTCTTCCCTCTGCATTTATTGTATAGTTCTCTCTCATTATAAGTTCGGAAATAGGCACTATCTCATATCCCTTTTCTTTTAATCCTTTTATTATGCTGTCCAGTGCCTGAGGAGTATACTTTGCATCATTATGGAAAAGGATTATTGAGCCGTTTCTAAGCTTTTTATGGTTAAGCACCTTGCTTATTTCTTCCTGGACACCGTATTCTTTCCAGTCGAGGCTGTCAAGACTAGATGCTAAAATGCTAAGTAATTCTTTATTTAAAATACGAAAGTTCAACTAATTTTTTATATGTAACGCTTGTAATTATCGGTCTATAAAGGCTAAAATATTTTAAAAAGATTTCATATGGCACTCCTGGTAAAAAAGTAAATGCATCGTTGTAAAATTTATAAAAATATGTATCATCTTCTGGTTTTTCCATCGATTTTTTTAATATTTCTAATTTTTCATTCAGCATTGTCTGAGCTTTTAAAAGCCAATTTTGTGCCAAATCATGAGATATTTCTTTTCTTGCTCGTTCAATTTGAGTTGCATTGTAATAAAATTCATCTAAAACCTTTATATCTGTCTGATCAAGTTCTTTCATAACTAAATGTTTATATCTGTTCCAGTAATTTTCTTCAATGACCGGTGCAGAACTATATAAATCAATACTTTTTAGATTTCCATTATCACTAAGTTTATATAACTCATATACAACAGAATCTATTTGATTTATTTCATTAACAATGCTGGTAAAAGCAGTTTTAAGTTCACTCTTTTTTTGCTGCTTATATTGATACACCGCAAAGAAGGAAGCAAAAATAACAGCAATGCTTGAAATTATGCTAAAAATTTGATAAATATTATTCAACATTCTATTTCCTCCATAGTAATTACTACATCTCTTTTGTTCAGTATATCACATATTTTGCGTACAACAAATTTATTTGTAGAAATAAGTAATTTTTATAGAAGCTTATAACCATTTAATGAGATTTTGAAAATCTCTTAACCCTTAAATAGTACTTCTAATGATTTCTTGGCAAACACTTGCTAAATCAGGCATTAATCTATAAGCATTGTAGCCCAATTTGTCTAAAATCTTAATTAAGTCATCTCTCAAAGCTTTATTAATTTTTATTTCAGTTGTATTGTTATTTATCATATCAACATATAACTCTTCATTTAATGTATACGGTATCATAAAAAGCCCCTGCTGCATTACTACTCTATCATTCGACAGATTTGGATCAACGAAAACAAGAGCTTTATTCTTTATTTTTTTTCTAATATTTTCATAGTCATATTCGGTAATTGTGAATAATTTTAGGCCTTCAACATATTCATCTATAAAATTAGATGTAGGTGAATTATCATTAAATACATTTTCAAAAGCAGCAAATTTAGCAAATAACTTTGTATTAACGCTTTCATTAATAAATCCACCAAAGGTAAATTTAACAACATCAGGAAGATCAGATACATAAATTTGCTTATTTAAGTCTGCATACCTTATATAATAATAATCTCTATCTCTGGACTCTTTTTCCTGTTGTGTTTTTTTATTATACAAAGCGAAGCTCAAAGCTATTAAAGGATTATATGTAAAATCCAGTAGTCTGGTATGAAGCCCGTAGTGCTGGGCATTCGATAATAATTCTATTACTGAATCTGCTTTAAAAAATCTGGTGCCGTATTTCAAAAATTTATTTATATATTCCTTTTCATATTGGATTGTTCTATTTCTAACTAAACCAGGTAACATTTGATCCTGAATATTATATCCTCTAAATACGTAATTTCCATTCAATGACAAATCAATCAAATCATTAATAACTTTATTTGGATCATCTTCAAATTCAAACTTCATAACTATCACCTCAAATTCAGACAGAAAACGATAACCATTATTTATTATGATATACCAAAAAAAGGCTCTCGTCCACACCCTAACCTGAACGAGAGCCTTCCCTTTTCACAATGAACATCCCTGCTTCATACTACTCCTAGGAATGCCCATTTTTCTATCCTATTAAAAATTCTTTATTATAAGTTCCTTATACTTTTCTTTATTATCCCCGCTTGATGACATAGTGCTGCTCCTTTCAACTCCGGATATATCATAGCTGCCATAGAGCTCCCTTATGAATTTATCATCATTATAAGAGAGAATGAACCTGCCTTTGACGTTATCAAGGAGATCTTTTAGCCTGTAATGATCTTCTTGGGTAAAGAGCTGCCCTTCACCATTCTTATAATAGTTTTCTGTGGTATGGTAAGGCGGATCAATATAAAACAGGGCATCTTCATTGTCATAAAGTCTTATTATATCCTCAAAATCTCTGTTTTCGATAATTACCCCGGAGAGCCTTTTCTGGATCTCATCAAATCGATCCATCACACGGTCCAGACGTTTAGGCCTGGTAGCAAATGTATCTTTTTTACATCCAAAGCTTACTTTTATGAGATAAAAATATCTGGCAGCTCTCTGTATATCTGTCATTCCCCTCATAAAACATTGATCTTTAAAATCATAAAACAGCTCTCTGGAAGAAAGTATGCCCTCCAGTTCTCGTTTAAGCTCCTCAGGATGATATTTAATACATCTATATAAATTTATAAGGCAGCTGTCTCTGTCGTTAAAGACCTCCATCTGCCCGTATACCTGCTCTTTCCTGAATAATACCCAGCCGGCTCCGCCAAATACCTCTATGTATCGCTTAGGCTCTTTCTCAGGGAAATTCGATATGATAACATCCCTCAGTGCTTTCTTTCCGCCTACCCATCCAATAAAACTATCCATACTATCAAATCCTTTCTAATGAACTTTGGGGATGTTCATCAGAAAGATTTCGGCTTATCTTCTTCCCAACACCACAAATGCCCTAACCATATCCTCTGACAGATCCAAGGCTTCAGGGTCAGCGAAGCAGCCATCGTCTATAAGCTCTTTAATGGCTTCTCTGCCCCATTCTGGTATTTCATCTATTGTATTGTATCTCTTTTCACCGGTCATATTTTTCTCTACCTCTTTTCTAAACCATTCCCAGTCCAGGTCATTTTTAATATATCTCTTGTCGATGAGAATCCTTGGGCAGTCTTTATCTGTCCAGTCAAAATGCCTTACCATATCACCAACGGTAAGATCCATCTCCATTAATTTATGCGCCGCAAAAACGGCTGCATTTTTAAGGGTTTTAAGCCTATCTCCGCTTTCGCATATTTCTACACTTAATGAAAGTCTGTTTCCGTTGGTATCGCCGCAGTGCCAGGCCTCCTCATTATCAGGTATGGCCTGTATTACTTCTATTTCATCGACTACATAGTGCCAGGAGGCTTCCCTTGTATTCGTCGGATTATCCAGCCAGTTTCTTTCTCCCCTTGCGGTACTGTATGGATTACCCGTTGAATGAATGGTGATGAGCAGTTTATTATAATTACCGCCGGGGCGGCATCTATGATCCTTATTTAAGAAATCCTGTATTATTTCCATCGTCATCACCCTTTTTCTTAAGCACTTCTATGGCATCCATTATGGGCTCCGGGATAGGCACTCCCATAAGACCGCCGTTTTCAACTATAGAAATAAGCTCGTTTACTATAAACGCTATGCATACTGCATCTCTTATGTAATTTACACCGAGGATCATATCCAGCCTGCAGGCGATAAGCACGAATAAAAGCGTCATACCCTTTCTCACAAGGCCTTTAAATCCCGCTTTGCTTTCCAGTGCTCCTGTTTCACTTTTAGGACTGGCGTGAAATACACCTGCCACAAGCAGTCCTGTAATATAATCAGCAGTCATAAAAATAAGAAGCGTTATCATAGCAGCGTCGAACCCTCCGAATGCAGATGCTATAAATCCTCCGACAGCTCCTGCTGCCGTACATATCATCTGTTTATTCATAACCTTCCCTCCTTAAAATAAAGGGCGGATCTCTCCGCCATATTAGGATGTCGAATAATCGACATCCTTTCGTTCAAGCCTTAAATAAACCGGCTTGAACGAGTAAACAGAAGTATAAACAGTTCGTTCCATCGGCATACAGCCTTGAAACTCTCTGTTTTCCTCGCCGGAAATAAATTCCGGCTGCGGATCTGATTTTGGGGAACTTTCGTTCCCCAAGCCCTTCCTCATAATCAATAAATATTCATTTATACTTTAGCAAAATATTACTCCAGCTTATTTCAGCATTCATCCTCAAGCTTTTCTGCTTCATCTTCAAGGACAGCCCTGATCTGAAGGTATATCTGTCTGAGTATTTCACATTCGGCCTGTTTGTCATCCTTTCCCGGATGTGTGACTATCTTTGCTCCGCCCTCATCTGCTGAAGTATAGAACTTCTCCTTTGTATTCTTGGCTGTTTTTACCCAGTTACTGCCTGCATCCCAGATGTTATAAGCATTTCCGTTGACTGTAGGAAGTCCGTGGTCATTTCCGATCTCATCGGTCTCCATAAATACTCCGTTGCCATACTGGCTGGCATCATCCATCCACTCTGTGGCGTGCAGCATACCACCCTTGTCTATGTAGGCATATACGATGTTTGTTTCAGGCTTTGGGATCTTCTTGCCCTCCACATAGTAAAAATTGTGGTGGTCTATGTCAGGCACGTTATAGTTTACGATTATATTTCTCATGGGTTTTCCTCCTTATGCTTTATTAACCTATCATTCCTACAAGCTCCTGATACTGTTCCTCAGTAATACGGCTTGCTAAAAGGAACACATCGAGTTTGCTTAACATACTTTCCCTGTCATAAGCTCCGTTTTCAATCAGTTTTTTAAGTCTTGCGTATGTCATAGTGCATCTTCCTTTCTAAGTTTTTAGGTTTATAAATTTAGATCTGCAAGGCAGACCAGGTATTCACTATTAATTGCTATATCAAGTATTGTTTGTTCGGGCATTAGTAAAGGTTCAGGGTCGGGCTGAGGTCCATCTTCCCATACACCGTTGTTGTACTTTTTTCCGATTACTGATGTATCAAAAAAATCAAGAGGAATTAATTTGGGATTTGTGACCTCAATCTTTCCCATATCCGAAACTGCATAGCATACATTTTCACCGTCTATTTCAGCATAAATCATTTCTATATCCCTCCAACAGTTAGCAAAACTCTACAACCTGATACGAATATGAACCTCCCTGGGCTTTTAGAGTAGAAAGAGATGTTAATGTAAGCTCCTTTAAATATATGCCTGAATAGGTACTGCTTCCTAAAAAGGCAGATCCATTTAAAATAGCGACCATTTTTTCAAGATTAGTGAAACCAGCAAGAGTTACCGTGCCACTGGCTCCATTGGCAGAATTTGTAGTCACAAATCCTCTCTGTATATGTTTTATTATCTTTGGCTGTGAAAGCAGCTCTTCCAGTATTTCAGAAATATCCTTGCCGCTGCTTCCGATCTCTCCAAGCCTTTCCTTTACCTCCTCCAGCGTCTTCTGGCTGGCGATGGCAGAAAGTATATCTCCACTGGCCATATCATCCCTCCTTACTTTTCTTTCACATAGACGATTCCTGTTTCCGGATCCAGCTCAAGATAAGCCTTTTTATCGCTGCCGCTTATCTTTATGTAAAATCCGCTTCCGCCTCCCGCCTGGTACCAGCAGTCAGCCGATTCGTTAAATATGAGAATTAAAAAAGAGCCTTCCAAGGCTCCTGATGATATCGGCTCTCCCTCCTGGGTAAGTATGGGTTTTCCGTTTAGCGTGGCTCCGTCAGCAATGGCTGTATGAAGTCTCAGCTGTATTTTCATATTGTCGCTTTCTTCCAAGCCGTCAGCTGTAAGGGCTGATGCAGTGCCCTTTGAAATATAGGACGGGAGAGAAGCCTCATCCAGCTTGTCCATATTTTCATTGAACTGCTCTATGTTGTATACTTCATTTCCGGCGGGTTTAATAAGTTTAAGATTTGATGTTTCTGTCATTTTATCTGCCTCCGTTTATAGGTAAGAAATCCACCTGCCCAGAGCGTATCTCCTCGTGGGTTATTTCAGACAGCTTCTGATGGGTAGCCATACAGTTTCTTATATCGTCGTGGGTCCTGTATCTGAATGTATATTCCACCGGGATATGCGCCGGCTTTATATTTTCTATGGTGGCATAAACATCCTCCATATTCGGCGGTCTGCCGTATACACTCGTAAAGGCTATATGTATAACGCCGTTAAATTTAACCTCCGTCTGGGCGTAGGTATAGGCTTCCACCGTTCTCTTAATGAGCTCCAGAGTAAGCTTTCCCTTGCCCCTTCGCCTGGCCTTTATTACACTTCGCCTTTCCTCATAGCTTTTATTGGGGTCTGTGGTTATCCCAAGCTCCTTTTCCTGAAGGTCAAGTCCCCAGGTGGCATCATCAATGATGGTCTGCTTCACCACATCCTTTTCGGCGTCTTCAAGAAACATAAGCTCATTGGATACGGACTCCGTTATTTCCATCGTTATGGGGTCCTTCCGGAATATGCTGTGCATGGCTTTCAGTATGCTATTCATTCATGGTCACCGTCCCCAGCACAAATACTTCCTCTCTGGTACACTCGATATTTGATGTGGAGGAGTTCACCATCAGGTCCCTATAATCGAGAACTCCCTCCGCTTCCAGTATCATAGCGCCTATCTTGGCATAGCTGATATAATACTGTCTGAAGGCCAGGTCAGAAAAATACCCCGTCAGTATATCCTCTATATTGGTTTTTACTTTTTCTCTGTCATAACCTTCGGCAGTAACTATGGCAGCGCTTATATCAATGGTCTTTGCGCCCGCTGCAGCCACCGTACAGAAAGCTCCTATGGGAGCCTGTCCCTCACCCGTTCCGCTTATGCCGGGGTCAATGTGTTCCTGAACGTCCTGCACCAGTTCTTCATCTGCCGGCAGGTGCTTCTGGTCGATTATTATGACCTTTACGGTGTTGGGCCCGTTCCAAAGGGGTATAACATAGGCGTCTGATACGCCAACAACTTCCTTTGCCCAAGCTTTATAGTGGGCTATATTTCCCGATGTGGGAGGATCTCTTACATACTCAAGATATCTGTTTAATAGCTCACTGTCTCCTTCGGCATCATATCCGCCTGTCATAGGTTCGGGATTTGTGCATTCATTTATGCCGGATATGGTAACGGGCATATTTATGACGCTTTCAGCCGGTACATTTCCCTTAAGCCCCGCTTCCCTTGCCGTGACCGCTATGTCCGCCTCACCGTCCACATCACTGGTCTCATCTGCGGTAAAACCTATGAGACCGTCGGTTTCAAACAGGTCTCCCGCATTTACCGTACCCTTTCCCTTTACCCTGACAAATCCAACGGCACAGGCGGCCGGTTTCCTTGATATTCCTTCGTTTCTGTATGTATAGTTTTCCAGTTCATCACCTGTCAGGTTGTAAATATCAAGTTTTAAAGCGTCCTCAGCTACTCTGTCTGAGGTGTCTTTTAAAGCCATAGCTACACCCTTTGTTATCTCCCATAAGAAATATCCCTTGGCCTTTTCGTAAATGTCACTTATGCCGTTTAATATCTTGTTTTGTATATCGCTTACGGGTCTTTTTTCATACATGGATGATCACCGTCCTTGATGCCTTTTCTCCGTTAATTAGCCTGCAGGTAAACTCCACCGACAGCTTTCTGCCCTTGAACTCATAAAAATAGTCCTCCACATAGTCCACATATTTATGGGCCTGTATCTGCTCTGTTATCTCCCTTTTAAGCTCCGAAGCAAAATAATCGGGAGGCAGATATTTCTGGCCGATATATTTATATACGGATATGCCGAAATCTTCGTCCTTCTCAACGGTATAAACCTTATATTTATCCAGTTCGGTTCTGAGTATATGCTCGATATACTGGCATACGGCCTCAACGGGAGTACATTCCACAAATCTGCCGTCGGTAAGAACGTGGCAGCCCTTTTCATAATCAAATTTAAGGACCCTGCCAAGGACAGGCTCATCTCTTTCAGCCAGATCCTTTACAGCAAGGCTGAGGTCAGCTTCTATCTCAGGAAACATCATAGATCACCTGCCCTTACAGCTTTGCCAAGTATAAAATAATTCTGATTATCCGAAGAATAAACAATGACGGTATCACCGGCCTTAAGCTCATCCAATGTTGACACATCCGTATCGGGTATGCCTGCCGTAACGACTTTATGGCTGTGGGAGCCGTCGGAGCAGGATGCTGAATTTGTGCTTCCGTCGGCAGCGGCGGTCTTTATATTTACTCTCCTTGTGTATCCCTTTAAAAGATAGTCGGCTATATAGGCGTTTTTAATTACTATCTGGCCTTCCATAATGGATACGGCTAAAGACGGAGGCGGTGATATTACCTTACCCGTTACCATACCTATCATATTCGGATTGTCCCTGTCTTTTATGGCCTGTGCCATATCGTCTGCCCATTGATTTTTAATATCACTCACCCCACTTTGTCATATCCGCCGACAGCGTATGTATGCCGTCTTTTATGGTGTGTCTGCAGTTTGTTATGAGGTATTTCCCGAAAATATTGTTCTCCTCATCTTCATAGGTTATTATCCTGCCTGAACGCACATTGTCAGCTCCGGGCATATCGGTCGTCAGCGTTCTGTTTATGCTTCCCTGCTCCTTAAGTCTGTTTTTGGCTATATTTGCCGCCTGGCTTATGTTCTTTTCCTCTATTACCTCTACGGTCTGCCTGAGCCCGGAGACGGATATGTCCTTATCGTCCCTGGCTTCGGCTATGATGCGGTAGCTCTCCGCCGAACCGGATACCACCACAACGGAATTGCTTATGCCTGATATGCTTTCGGTGATAACAGGGGAAGACGGAGTATTTGCAACATCAAATTCCGCTATGTTATCCGCCGGCTTAAAGGTACCTGTAACCTCAAAGGGCGGATATATGCAAAATACAGACCCTCTCATCTCCATATACAGGTTCTGGTCGTTTTCGCCCCTATCCTGGGAAACGATGTCCTTTATGATGTCCGAAGGGTGCTCGTTAAAGTATACTTTCTTTATAACTGCCGTCATTTCCGTAAGTATGACACACTCAATGCCGCATCTTGAGCATACCTGTTTCACCGCCTCATCGGCCCTTACCGAATTAAACTGGATTATGATAGTGCTCTTACCCATAAAATACGCAAAATCATACAGTCTGCAGGATACGGTGCCGTCAAGGGGGTCTGTGGCCTCCGATACTATACCTCTGAAAAGCTCTTCCTCCTCATTTCTTAATATGAGGATATCCTTTCCCTGCACCTTGAAATCCGCCCCTGTAAAAACAGTAAGGCTCATATCGGCTCCGATGCTGTCGGTGCTGTCGCCCCATTCCATATCTCCCGTTATCTCCGTTATGTCATAAAGCTCACTGCCCCTTGCGTCATAAATATGATAGCTCACTGTCCCAGCCTCCTTACCTTTACAAATACATATTCCTTAAGCTCTAGACGATAGGATACGTCCAGGTTTCTCATCACCTGCCAGGTAAAATTCTGTACCGTGACAGCCATATTCAGTATTTCTCTGTTTGTATCGGTTATGACTATCCTTATGGGCTTTCTCTCATCTGCCCATTTTTCAAAAAACCTTATGTATGAGCTATAATCGGTAGTGCTTCCGGGTCTCATAAAGGGATAGCGCCTGCTTGGAAAAAAACTTTCCAGTGTCAGGCTCCTTAAGCCCTTTACGCCTATGAGATTAAGCTCTCCGTAAAGGGTATTTATGGACGATGAGCTGTAGCTTTTATCCACCTGTGGCAGGTCCTGAGGTATGACAGGTATTATTTTTATCTC
>CABPCX010000028.1 GCA_902406135.1 uncultured Eubacteriales bacterium | reverse complement strand
CTTTTTCCTTTATATATATGCTTATCATTTGGGATTGTATTATGGGATTTTCTGGAAATTTTGTTCCTAATTTTATTGCTTCAACATAGTTTCCCTCTTTCATATATATTTTTATCACCTACCACTTTAAGTGTTTTTTCGCTAGGTATATCCTCGCCGTTTTTATGAAGAAATATGGACGGGTTATCAAACTCAGCCACATAGGCATCTCCGTCACGGAATATCTTTATAAGAGTAAACGTAGAGTATGCCAGATGTCTCTGACGGCATACGGGAAGAGTATGCACTATGGTATCAACGGTTTCCTCCAGTGTAGCTCCTTCTCTAAGCATGGTAAGCGCAATATTGGATGTAAGCGTTGAAAGTATATTTGCCTTTACTCCGCTTCCAAGTCCGTCGGCAAGAACAAATATCTTGCAGTCTTTAAGGTTCGCCTGTTTTATACAGTCGCCGCAGAGTTCTTCACTGTATTTTTTTAAACTGTTATATGAAGCGTCAATAAAATACAAATTACTCACCCTCTTTAAGCACAACCTTTTTAAGCCTGTTAAGCGCCACCTTTGTTTCAGCCGTTGTCTCACCCAGAAGTGATGCTATTTCCTGAGCTACCATCATCTGTTTATCAATGACGTTTTGGGCTACATCCACTGTACTGAGTCTGAGTTTTTCAAGCTCAGCCCTTCTCTTTTCGTCAGCGGTTATATCCTGGATAGTTACCATGAAGTTTCTTTCTTCTTTCATATACATAATATTCATAAGGCCCGTAAAGCCGAATTTCTCGATATTTATCTTTTCGCCGACAATATCGTTTCCGCTCTCAAGAACCTGTTTGAAATATTCTTCGGGTATAAACTCGGATACATCCATACCTACGGCATCGCTCATCTTTATTTTTGAGACCTTTTCCAAAGCAGGGTTTATCCTTAAAACCTTAAGGTCCATATCAGCAATGATTATGGAGTTTCTGGCTGCCAGGAATATGGCACTGGTCATGGTTTCTGCCTTACGTTTCATATAGGGCATACACATATTTATCTGAGCCATTCCCAAAAGCACAGCCTCTGCCTTTTCTCTGCAGGAATTATATCCGCAGGCACCGCAGTCCAGCTCGTCCGCTCTGCTGTTTTTACCCATTTTTATTAAAACATCTTTTATCTGTTCATCAGTAAAGATTTCTTTTTTTATCTGCATGGGCATAAATTCTGTTGAGAAATTAACTCCTGACCAGTTGATGACCTCATCATTTTCTTCTCCGCCCATAAGTTTTTGTCTTGTATCAACATGTTTTCTCAGTTTTTGAAGGCTTAAGAACATATTTGTGTTCTTTCCATGCATAAACGGTCCGTTAAGGCAGGAGCTGTGGCACATGGCTATATCAGCCATTGTCCTGTCAAGAATACCGTCTTTCATGGCCTCAAGAAGCTCCGTTGTCTGCTCCGCTCCGTCAATGGAAACAACGCTGTAATTCAGGCTGGCTGCCTTAATAATAAGTCTGTCACAGGTTTTTCCGGGCATTGCATAGTTTTTCCTTTCACTTCCGGATACAACATCGGGAAGGATAGGGTCAAGTTTTGTGTAATCAATAAAGTTTACCTTCATCATTCTTACTGCCTCCGAAAAACTTATGGCAGCATCAAGACAGGTAATCTCTGACTCCAGCGTTTCGTATCTTCTGCTGAGACAGGGTCCTATATACACAGTATACATATCCTTTTCCTTGCTTTTTATAAGTCTTGCAAGGGCAACGGCAGGAGATACAACCGGTATCAGATATTTGACTAATTCAGGATAATATTTACATATATATAAGTATACCGAAGGACAGCTGGCAGTTATCATATATTTCAGATTTCTATGTTCTTCCATATATTCCATCTGTTCTTCAGTTATCCTTGCTGTAGCCGCAGCAACCTCCTGTACCGTACTGAATCCGAGCTTTTTCAGTCCGGCAACGAACTTTTCAGGTTCATCGAACATAGCTAAATATGAAGAGTCGATAACCGCAGCGGTTTTTACGCCTTTTTTTATTCTTCCGTATACATCAGCATAATCGTTGTCAGCATTTCTGACATGTTTTGGACATACAACAAAGCATTGCCCACAGGCAATGCATTTATCCATATCTATCTCGGCTTTTCCGCTCTGAAAACGAATGGCTTTGACCGGGCAATATCTGATGCATTTATAGCAGTTTTTACAGTTATCGCTCATTAGATCAAACATTCTTATCATAATCAGATGGACTCCTTTATAACTGAGTTGTAGAATTCTTCTGCCGTAGCAGGCTGAAGTGAGTACATATTATCATCAAAAGTAGCCGCAACTGCACCCTCGCAGTTTCCAAGACAGAATGATGCCTTTACGGACACTTTATCGGAATTACCGTCCCTCTCGATAGCTTTTTTAAGAATATTTATAATCTCATAAGAGCCTTTTAAATGACAAGCACTTCCAATACATACTTTTACAGTTTTCATCAGAAAGACCTCCTTATTTATTTTTACATCCGTTTATATTATAGCAAATAAGCCCTGCTTGTCAAAGGTTTGGGCCCATTAAAATAATATAAATGACGCAAAAAATGACACAAATTTCATATAATCAGATATTTATAACAAGTTCTACAGGACAATGGTCGCTGCCCATTACATCTGAATGTATTTCCGAAGAAACGAGCTTGTCCTTGAGCCTTTCAGAAACTATATAGTAGTCGATACGCCATCCGGCATTTTTCTCACGGGCTTTAAATCTATAGCTCCACCAGGAGTATGCTCCCGTTTTGTCAGGATAAAAATACCTGAAAGTATCTATATATCCCGCAGAAAGAAGTTCTGTCATTTTTCCTCTTTCTTCATCCGTGAAGCCTGCGCTTCTTCTGTTTGTGGAAGGATTTTTCAGGTCTATTTCATTATGGGCAACATTCAAATCACCGGTTATTATAACAGGCTTTACCCTGTCAAGCTCATTTATATAGTCCCTGAAATCATCTTCCCATTTCATTCTGTAGTCAAGTCTTGCATTTTCGCTCTGGGAATTGGGAGTGTATACAGTAACATGATAAAAATCTTCAAACTCAAGGGTTATCATTCTTCCCTCTTTGTCGTGTTCGTCTATTCCCATTCCGTACACAACATCAATGGGCTTTTTCTTTGTAAATACAGCAACTCCCGAATATCCCTTTTTCTCGGCATAATTCCAGTATGCGTTATATCCTTCAGGTGCAAAGTCTATCTGTCCCTCCTGAAGTTTTGTTTCCTGTATGGAAAATATATCCGCGTCAGCCGACTCAAAGTATTCCGTAAACCCTTTTGTTACACAGGCTCTGAGTCCGTTAACGTTCCATGATATCATTTTCATAAATATCACCTCATCAATTTATTGAAAACAGTATTTAAAAGTGTTACTATATCTTTAATTATTTTTTGGCCCTATGGCCGTTTTGATACAACATAAAGGAGTGCTCAAAATGAAAATATCTCTCGCCCAGACAAATATCATTTGGGAAGACAAAAAAGCCAACGAAAAAACAGCCGAGAAAATGATCAAAAAAGCTGCCGAGGAAGGCTCTGATTTAATCGTTTTCCCTGAAATGTCTCTCACCGGATTTTCCATGAACATAAATGCCATTTCAGAAAGCGAACACGATTCCGAAACAACCGAATTTTTTGCCGAGCAGGCTTCCAAAAACAATATTTTCATTTCTTTTGGCGCAGCCATTAAAGCTGATAATGATAAAATACATAACCAGGCTATAACGGTCGACAAAAGCGGAAACATCGTATCCGTATATTCAAAGATACATCCCTTTTCCCATGGTGTAGAAGCAAAATACTTCACCGGCGGAAGCAAGATATCCTGGTTTGACCTTGAAGGCGTCACAGCTTCTCCCTTTGTATGCTATGATGTGCGTTTCCCTGAAATTTTCCAGATAGCTTCGGAAAAGAGCCGTCTTATAATTGTACTTGCCTGCTGGCCCGACGTAAGGATAGAGTATTTCGACACTCTCCTTAAAGCAAGAGCCATTGAAAACCAGGCTTTCATAGCCGCAGTAAACCGTACGGGCCACGAAATGAAATACAACTATAACGGTCATTCTCAGATAATAAGTCCAAGAGGCAGAGTCTTGACCGAAACGCGTGGAGACGAAGCCCTTATCACTGCCGATATAGACATAAGCGAAGCTGACCAGTTCCGCAAAGAATATCAGGTAAAATTAGACCGTCGTCCCGATATATATAAAAGATACTGGTAATATGTATCAGTCAAGTTTTACAAGTTCGATACCGGCCTCTCCAAGCATCTCAAGGGAGAGCGCATCGGGATAACTGTCCTTGTAAACAATCCTCTTTATTCCGGCATTTATACACATTTTTGCACATATGACACACGGCTGATTAGTAACATATATAGTTGCTCCGTCAGTCGTGTTTCCTATTCTTGCGGCCTGTATTATGGCATTCTGTTCAGCATGAAGGGCTCTGCACAGTTCATGTCTTTCTCCTGAGGGGATATTGTGCTCCTGTCTGTAGCAGCTTCCTATCTCTGTACAATGTCTGCATCCTGAAGGCGCACCGTTGTATCCTGTTGTTATTATTCTGTTATCTTTTACTATTACAGCACCTATCTGACGTCTCATACAGGTGGATCTTGTCTTTACTATTTCCGCTATTTCCATAAAATACTCGTCCCAGCTGACTCTCATATTTATTCCCTCCAAATATTATTTTTCAATAGTATATCAGAAAAAAAAGCAATAAAAAACCTCTTTTATAAAAAAGAGGTTTCTATTTGACAAAGCGGGGATAAAATGCTTTGGCTTATACCATTAAATTCATTTTTCTTGCTTCAAAAAGAAGTTCGTCTCTGAACTTGGGATGAGCTATCTCGATAAGAGCTTTTGCCCTCTGTCCTGCAGTTTTGCCCTTAAGTCTTGCAATTCCGTATTCGGTAACTACATTATCAATGTCGTTCTTTGTTGTAGTAACGGCAGCTCCCGGGGTAAGTATAGGTTTGATTTTGCTTATTGTTCCGTTCTTAGCTGTTGAGTTCATAGCTATAAAGCTCTTTCCGCCCTTTGAAATGTGGCTTCCTCTTACGAAGTCAAGCTGTCCGCCGGTACCGCTGAAGGGGTTCCAGCCGATTGACTCTGAACATACCTGTCCAAGGAAGTCTATTTCAAGACCGGCATTTATTGAAACGAAGTTATCAAGTTTTCCGATAACTGAAGGGTCATTTACATAGTCAACACCGTGAAGCTCGATTGAACGGTTATCGTCAAGGAAGTCATACATTCTCTTTGAGCCCCAACAGAATGCCGCAACAGTCTTGCCTACATCTATGTTTTTTTTCATATTTGTAACGGCTCCGGCCTCTATAAGGTCAACCATACTGTCTGTAAACATTTCTGTATGTATACCGAGGTCCTTTTTCTCAAGAAGGAGTTTACCTACGGCATTGGGAACTTCACCGATACCAAACTGGATAGTAGCGCCGTTAGGAATAAGCTCGGCTATCATTGCACCCATTCTCTTGCTGTTTTCTGAAAGAGGGAGCTCCTCAAGGGTAGGCATAGGATATGAATCCTCACACACGGCTGTTACCTGAGAAATATGCACAACGTGTGTACCCATAACTCTGGGAACCTGTTCATTTACTTCAAGGAAAACGTATTTTGCTCTCTCAAGCTGTGCAAGAGTTTCTGCCGCAACAAGACCAAATGAGAAAAATCCGTGTTTATCCATAGGTGATACCGTTGCATAGAAAACATCAAGCTTGGGAACCTTTTCTCTCCAAAGGTAGGGAACCTGGCTGTAATGGGCAGGCATATAGTCGAATCTTCCTTCCTGTACTCCGGCTCTTGATGCAGCTGTTGTAAACCATGAAACGTGGTAATATTTGCCTGCAAGTTCAGGGTCAAGGTAATCGCCGCCTCCGGGTGAAAGAAGGCTGTGATGCTGAACATTTGTTATTTCATCTCTTCTTGCTCTTTCGCCGATGGCATGAACAATTGCTCTGGGCTCTGCCATACATGTGGGGCAGGCACATACAAAATCATCTTCTATGTATTCCGCGATTTCTTCGGGAGTTCTTAACTTTGCTTTATATATTCCAAGGTATCTGTTATTAGCTTCCATATTGTATTCCATATTTCTTCTCCTTTCGAGACCTTCGGCCGCCGTATTTTGTTATATTTAACATTTTACATATTTTACGTCATTTGTACAGTATTTTTTTATATACATTCAAGTCCGGTATACAAAATACATTCAAAAATATACAAAACCAATTAATTTTTCGTGTCGTTTGTTTATTAATTAACAACAAATTATGTTAAATTATAACAACAAAACAACCCCATTTTCTTAATTTTTTATAATAATGAGATGTTTAAATTCTATTTACGCAAATTTCCTATAATTATAATAAAAACTCAGTTTTACACATTTTTTATGTTATCTGACAACAGGTTTTATATGCACCTATTTTATTGATAGGGATAATGAGCTATACTTAAAATAAATAAAAACATCTGCAAAAGTACGGGGGGTATTATGATTGAAGTATGTGCCGCATTTATAAAAAAAGACGATAAAGTATTGATATGCAAAAGGCCTGAAGGGAAAAACTGTGCCTCCCTATGGGAATTCCCCGGAGGAAAAATCGAACCGGGAGAAACTGCTAAACAGTGTATTGTCCGCGAATGTATGGAAGAGCTGGGCATAAAAATCACTGCCGGAAGAGAACTTGCCGACACTGTCCAGGAATATCCCGAAGTAACTGTGCATCTTACCCTTTTCTATGCAGAAATATCAGACGGCACTCCAAAAGACTACGAGCACAGCGAAATAAAATGGATAAATATAAAAGATTTGTATAAATACGAATTCTGCCCCGCCGACAGAAAACTGCTCAAAAAAATTGATTTAAACTCTTTATAACTCTATTCTGATAAAAAATAAAAGAGGTATGGCTTTTGCTATACCTCTTAATAACTGCTTTTTCTGATTTATTCTTCTTCGTCCATCACACTTGATTCCACATCAATGAACATCTTCTGTGACATATCCGAGCTTATGCTCTCAACACTTTTAAGCTTTCTCTGTATCTGCCTTGTTCTTACGCCGACAAGATTATCCAGCTCTCTGTTGGCCTCTTCAAGTCTTTTCTGGGTTTTCTCAAGTACTGCTCCAAACTTGTTAAATTCGGTCTTAACAGCTCCCAGTACCTCCCAGACTTCACCGCTTCTTTTCTGTATGGCAAAGGTGCGGAATCCCATCTGAAGGCTGTTCAAAAGCGCAGCCATGGTGCTTGGACCTGCTATATTTACTCGATAAGTTCTCTGAAGTTCCTCAACAAGACCTCTGTTTACAACTTCGGCATAAAGTCCTTCAAATGGAAGGAACATTATTGCAAAATCCGTTGTATTAGGCGGGTCGATATACTTATCACTTATGTCCTTGGCAAAGCTCTTTATTCTCTGTGTAAGTATCTTTACAGCCTCATTGACCGCATCTTTATTTCCGCTTTCATAGGCTTCCGTAAGATTGATATATGCATCGCCTGGGAATTTTGAGTCAATGGGAAGATAAATTCCCTTTCCGTCTTCCGTAGGTATTTTGACGGCATATTCTACAGGATTTTTGCTTCCTTTTTTAGTGACAAAGTTTGTCTCATACTGTTCGGGAGAAAGTATTTCTTCAAGTATGGCTCCAAGCTGTATTTCTCCCAAAATACCCCTTGTCTTTACATTGGAAAGAACTTTTTTCAGGTCTCCAACTCCGGACGCCAGATTCTGCATTTCGCCAAGTCCCTTGTATACCTGCTCAAGCTGTGTATTTACAAGCTCAAAGGACTTTGATATTCTTTCTTCCAAAGTTTTCTGCAGTTTCTCGTCAACTACATTTCTCATCTCATCAAGCTTTTTGTTGTTGTCTTCCTGTATTCCGGTGAGTTTGGTTTCAACGGTCTTTCTTATGGACTCTAACTTATTTTCACTCTCAAGAGATGATGTTTTAAGTCTTTCTTCTATATTTGTGCTCATCTGGGTGAGCTGTTTTGTTATGGCTGTATGTATGCTTTCTATCTGTTTTACTGTATTTTCTCCGTTAGCTTTTATGCTGTTATTCTGCATTTCGGAATAGTTTCTCTGGCTTTCCAAAAGCATATTGCCAAGAGACTTTATGTTATTCTGTACCGATTCCGATATTTCCTTTCTTAATATACTGCTGCTGTTTGCGGATTCCAGTTTAAGATTTTTAATATCTTCATTTACTCTGTTTAAGCTGTCTTTGACAAGTTTTATTTCTTCATTCAGTTTTATTAACTGTTCGTCGTTTTTTCCGTTGTTTCCACCCGCCAGCTTATTCAGCATTACTATTATTATGACAGTCTGAATAACTATCAGAGCGATAATTGCTATTTCCATTGTTTTCTCCTTTCCTGTTAAGCACTATAATTTTTAATTATATCATAAAATTCGATAATTAAATATATGATTTTTGCCTTTAAAATTTATATATAAAACATATTTCTTATGTTGTTTCCTTTTGATTTCTCTGATAGAATAGAAAAGTATTGCATTCTTGTATTATGTTTATAAAAAGGAGAAGTTTCATGAGTATTTTGAATGTAGAAAAACTAAGCCACGGTTTTGGCGACAGAGCCATTTTCAAAGACGTTTCCTTCAGACTTCTTAAAGGCGAACATGTAGGCTTTGTAGGCGCCAACGGCGAAGGAAAGTCCACATTTATGAATATAATCACAGGCAGTCTTATGCCTGACGAAGGAAAAATCGAATGGGCTAAAAATGTCCGTGTCGGATATTTGGACCAGCATACGGTTTTGGAAAAGGGACAGACCATACGTGATGTCCTCAGGTCAGCATTTACTTTCCTTTTTGACCTGGAAGCGGAAATGAACGGATATTACGCCGAAATGGCAGAGGCAGACGAGGAAAGAATGAACTTCCTTATGGAAGAAACCGGCGTTATACAGGACCTTCTTGAACATCACGATTTTTATATAATTGATTCCAAAGTTGAGGAAATAGGCCGTGCCTTAGGTCTTACCGATATTGGTCTTGACCAGGATGTAACAGAGCTTTCAGGCGGTCAGCGTACAAAGGTATTGATGGGAAAACTGCTTCTTGAAAAACCCGATATTCTTCTTCTGGACGAGCCTACAAACTATCTTGACGAAAACCATATCGAATGGCTCAAACGCTATCTTATCGATTATGAAAATGCGTTTATACTTATATCCCATGATATACCCTTCTTAAACAGCGTTGTAAACCTTATATATCATGTGGAAAATGCCGAAATTACACGTTATGTAGGAAATTACGATAAATTCCAAGAAATATATGCGGTTAAAAAAGCTCAGCTTGAGGCCGCATACAGAAAACAGCAGCAGGAAATCGAAGATTTAAAGGACTTTGTGGCAAGAAACAAATCCCGAGTAGCCACAAGAAATATGGCCATGAGCCGTCAGAAAAAGCTGGATAAAATGGAAGTAATAGAGCTGGCAAAGGAAAAGCCGAAGCCTGAATTTAATTTTAAAGAGGCACGTGCTTCCGGAAGATATATATTCCAGACAGAGGACCTGGTAATAGGCTATGACAGACCCCTTTCACGCCCTCTTACCCTTACCATGGAGCGTGGACAGAAAATCGCCATGGTAGGCGCAAACGGTATCGGTAAAACTACACTTCTTAAGTCAATTATCGGAGAAATTCCTCCCATCAGCGGAAAGACCACATTAGGCGACTATCTTTATATGGGATATTTTGAACAGGAAAAGAAATACACCGACAATGTCAGCTGTATAGATGAGATATGGAAGGAATTCCCCTCATATACACAGTATGAAGTCCGCTCTGCCCTTGCAAAATGCGGTCTTACTACAAAACACATTGAAAGTATGGTAAGGGTGCTCAGCGGAGGCGAACAGGCAAAGGTTAGACTCTGCAAGCTCATCAACAATGAAACTAATGTCCTGCTTCTTGACGAGCCTACAAACCATTTGGATGTTGACGCAAAGGATGAACTTAAACGTGCATTAAAGGCATATAAAGGAAGCATCCTTCTCATCTGCCATGAACCTGAATTTTATCAGGATATTGTTACGGATATATGGAACTGCGAAGACTGGACAACGGTTCAGTTCTGATAAAATCCCTATTTATAAGTTTTTTAAGTTCAATCAATTATTTTTAGGCAAAAGTAAAGCCTGTCTTTTAAGGCGGAGGATAATATCCGCTGTTAAAGACAGGCTTATTTTATTTCATAAAATCAGTTATTAGAAATATTCTTTTACATATTTGGGTCAGACTCACATTCTACCAGTAAAATCTGTTCTCCGTTTTCCCACCACTGGGCAATGGCAAAGTAATCTGCTTCCTGGCCTTCATAGGGAACAAACCCAGCATCAGGATTTGAAATATCATAGAAGAGTTCCGAATCAGCCATAGTATATACTTCGCTGTTAAACACTACATCAAAGTCTCCCATGGCTATAACACTGCCTATACAGTCTTCACTGACAACTTCCATAGGAGAGTCTACAATAAATTTAGGGAAAGACCATTCCATGGTTGTTTCCTTTATAGTATTTTGTAATACACATCTTCCGTCAATTGATGACCCGTTCATTATTACTCTTGTTCCATCATCAGCCGTATTTATTATGTTTCCTTTAAATTCACAGCCGGTAAATGTTATTTGGGCATTATTTCCGCTTACGGTAACGTCCTCTTCAAAAATAAGGTTTTCAACTTCAAGGGCATCCCCCTCTGACAGCTCATAGTTATATTCCTGAGCCATTTCCTTTTCTGCACTCTGTTCGGTTTCTTCCGTTTCTTCCGTTTCTTCCTGAGCTGTCTCTCCGTCAGCTGAACCCGATCCGCTGCAGGCAGCCAGAGATAATATCATTGCTGTCATAAGCAGCATCACTAAAAATTTTTTCATATTTTCCCTCCTTAATTAAAACCATCGTTCAATCCCCGTGTCGCAGACATTTGTCCACAATTTGATAATAGCATCCGGCTTTATAAAAGTCAATAATCCCCTGTATTTCGCTGTTTCTGTAAATTTTAAGTTTATATTATCTGAAAAAAACATAAATTTTCCCAAAAATCATCCTGCACTTTCATAAGTATCCGAGGCTGCATCATCTCATTTATTAATAAAAAAAAGCATACGGTGATAAAATTCACCGTATGCCCTATATTTTTAAAGAACAAGCGTATTTACCGCTTCAATC
>CABPCX010000027.1 GCA_902406135.1 uncultured Eubacteriales bacterium | reverse complement strand
TTGTTTCAGCATTGGCTGTTATAACTATATTGTTGCCTGAAATTTCCATTTTAACGGGTATTTTTCTGGAATCCCTTGAAATAAGAGAAGCTCTCTCAAGGCTGTCCAGCATCTGAAGTCTGTTGATTTTTGCAGAAGTTTTGTAATCATTTGTAAAGCTCTGCTGATATTTGATAAATTCTCCCTGGATAAGTCTTGAAACCACGATATTTCCGTTAATGTCAGCCATTATGTGGTTTTCTGTAAAGTAAAGGACTGCCTTTTCTTCCTCGTCCTGGGAAAGTATTTTTGCTATTTCCCCCAGGGATTTTCCGGGAACGATAGCTCTTTTTGCGCCTGATGACTGAACAAGCTCTGCCTTTTTATAGGAAATTCTGTAACCGTCAACGGACACGAAGTCTATCATATTGTCCTCAATCTCGATAAGTTCTCCTGTAAGTACGGGCTTGGACTCGTCCTGGGATATGGAGAATATGGTCTGTCTGATGAGGTTTCTCAGCTCATTCTGAGAAATAACGAATTTTGCATTTTTTTCAACCTCAGGTATGGGAGGGAATTCGTCTCCGTCCTGGCCTGATATTTTGAATTCGCTCTTGCCGCATTTTATTGTAGCAATGTTTTTGTCATCGGAAGAAATTTTTACTTCTTCGCCGTCAACCTTCCTTATTATGTCAGAGAAGAATCTTGCGTCAAGGGCAACCTTTCCGTTTTCCTCCACGTCGGCATCTATATATGAAGATTCTATGGCAAGTTCCATATCATTGGCAGTAAGTTTAAAACCGTCGTCACCGGCAGTAAGAAGTATACATTCCAGTATAGGAAGTGTTGTTCTTGATGAAACGGCTTTGGATACTATATTTATAGCATTCAGAAGTGAATCACGAGAGCATGTAAGTTTCATATGTTGATAACTCCTTTCTGTATAAAATATAAATATATAAATAGTTGATCCCGTAGTAGTAATAGTAGGGGCTGTTAATTTGTTGAAAAGTTATTTTTTCTTTGAAAATAAGGTTTTCAACATATTGATAAGCCTGTTAAACCTGTCTTGAAAAATTATAAAGTTTTCCACAGTTTAAACATGCCGGCATGCCCGGCGAAATTTATCCACAATTTTAATCTGCGAATAAACAGGCATATCAACAAATTATTAACATACTTTATATACGTAATTATTCGCCTTTAATCCTGTTTTCAAGCTCAAAAATAACATTCTGGAGGTTCTTGTCTGTCTTGAGATTATCCTGTATCTTGTTGATGCCATGGATAATTGTTGTATGGTCCCTTCCTCCGAAGTGCTCGCCAAGCTTTGGCAGCGACATATCCAGCAGCTGCCTTGAAAGATACATGGCTATCTGTCTGGGTTTTGCTATGGAGCTGTTTCTCTTTGAGCCGATTATATCCTCGGGACGTATGTTGTAGTACTGGGCCACAACTTCCTGTATCCTTTCGGGAGTTATCTCGATGGCTGACTGCTCATTGAATATATCCTTAAGGGCATTTTCAGCCAGAGACCTTGTAATCTGGGCCTTTGTAAGCTTTGCGTAGGCTACTACCCTTGTAAGGGCGCCTTCCAGCTCTCTGATGTTTGATACGATGTTTTTAGCAATATATCCAAGCACATCGTCGCCTATCTCCAGGTTTTCATTTTCCGCTTTTTTCTTTAAAATAGCTATCCTTGTTTCCAAATCGGGCGGCTGTATGTCCGCTATGAGACCGCCTTCAAAACGGCTTCTGAGCCTGTCCTCAAGGGTTTTTATTTCCTTGGGAGGTCGGTCGCTGGAAATGATTATCTGCTTGTTGGCGTCATGCAGAGCATTAAAGGTATGGAAAAATTCCTCCTGAGTACGCTCTTTCTGGGATATGAACTGTATATCGTCGATAAGCAGTACGTCTATGTTTCTGTATTTTCTTCTGAATTCTTCATTATTATCGTCCCTGATTGAGTTGATAAGCTCATTTGTAAAGGTCTCGCATGAAGCGTATAAAACCTTGGCATTGGGATTCTGGTCCAGTATGTAGTGGGCTATAGAATGCATAAGATGGGTTTTTCCAAGACCAACACCGCCATAAAGGAAGAAGGGGTTGTATGCCTTCGCAGGAGCTTCCGCTACCGCAAGAGATGCCGCATGGGCCATTCTGTTGCTGTTTCCTACGACAAATGTGCTGAAAACGTATTTGGGATTAAGATTGCTGTTAAAGCCGTTTGCGGGCTTCGGAGCCTTTTCCTCCGCCTTTTTTTCTTCCTCAAAGCTTTCATCGCCTGAGATAATGCTGACTTTATACTCTGCTCCCATAAGATGTTTTACCGAATTTTCTATAAGTGTCAGAAATCTTGTCTCAACCATGCCTTTAATGAAGCTTTCGTCTATTCTCAGTACGACTGTGTTGCCGCTGATTTTAACTGGAATGATGGGCTGTATCCATGTCTGGAATGATATCGGAGAGATTTCCGGTTCAAGAAGCGCGAGAGTATTAGTCCATAGCTGTGTGATATCCATTGAGCTGCCTCCCTCTTGTTTGTTAATAAAATAATTAATTTATACACATATCTCTGTTAATTATGTTGATAACTTTTTTTACTAAGCCGGTCTTAAACAGAAATTAACATTTTCAAGAATTTTTTTATCAAAACAATTAACAGAAATTTTTTTCAGGTAAAAAGCCTGTCCGGTGAATGATTATAAAAGTTATACACAGAGTTATCAACAATTTGTTGATAACTTTTCTTGATAAGACAATATGTTAATAACCTGCCTCAAAAAAAGATGTGAATAATGTTTAATCCGTTACTTAAATATATCAAAAATAGATTTTTTTATCAACACCCAACATAGACAAACATTTACCGACAAAATTTCATTTAAAGGAAATTTTTCAACGGCACATACTATATATTGTGAATATTTTTAAAGGTTTCACAATTTATTCATCATATAAAATAAATTTCAATTTTTCTTGACGTTACGCCATTTATTTAATATAATGATAGCAGTGCTTGCCCATAAGCAAGGATTTCTTATGCAATAAAAAGGAGGTGCGCGCGGTATGAAAATGACATTCCAGCCTAAAAAAAGACAGAGAAGCAAAGTTCACGGTTTCAGAAAAAGAATGGCAACAGCCAACGGAAGAAAGGTTTTAGCTGCAAGAAGAAAAAAAGGCAGAAAAGTATTATCAGCATAATTTTAAAAATCTTTAGCATATACAGATATAATAAGGCCGCTGAGAGTGGCCTTTTATAGTATGCGATGCTTTTTAAGCCTTGAAAAGAGGTAGAAATATGGAATTTACCGAATCGCTGAGAAAAAATTTTCAATTCAGATATGTTTATAACAGGGGCAAGTCTCTGGCTAACCGCCATCTTGTAATGTATGTAATTAAAAACGGAAGAAATATAAACAGACTCGGTATTTCCGTAAGCAAAAAAGTAGGTAAAAGCGTAGTGCGCAGCAGAGTAACGAGGCTTATCCGTGAAAGTTACAGATTAAGCGAAAATAAGGTGTTAAAGGGATATGATATCGTAGTCATTGCCAGGGTGTCGTCAAACGAGGCGTCCTACCGCGATATATATAAATCCCTTAATCATCTTTTGAAAAAACATAACCTTTTGGCGGATAAGGCGGATAATCTCGAAAAGAGCTGATTTATTTATGAAAAAAATACTTAAAAAATTTTTCCTGTTCTTGATAAGGTTTTATCAGCTGTGTATATCACCTCATTTTATGCCGACATGCCGTTTCACACCGACATGCTCTCAGTATGCCTATGAGGCGATAACTAAATACGGTCCTTTTAAGGGGCTTTACCTCAGTATAAGACGGATTTTGAAATGCCATCCCTTCCACGAGGGCGGCTATGACCCGGTGCCGTAAAAGAACGGCTTTTTAATTATCCGGAAGTTTTGCGGATATTCGGGGTAAATGTATCACGAAAAGATTCTTATTTTTTGCGGTCTTAAGGAGGACAACCAAAAGTGTTCAATTTATTACTTGCCGGAACACCGGCGCTGCTTAATGCGAGAGGAACCGGAACACCCGGTTTTATTGTCGGACCCATTGCAAATCTTATGGGTATCATTTACAACTGGCTTTTTAATTTTATTTACTCGTTTACAGAGACAGGCTCACTTGTCCTGGCAATTATTCTTTTCACATTTCTTGTAAAGCTTGTGCTTTTCCCCCTTTCTTACAAACAGATAAAGGGTACATACAGAATGCAGATGCTTACACCCGAGCTCAACAAGATAAAAGCTAAATACGCTAACAAAAATGATGAGGAATCTCAGAGAAGAATGGCCTTTGAACTCCAGGAGTTCCAGAGGGAAAACGGAGCAAGTATGTTTGCGGGATGTCTTCCCCTTCTTATACAGCTCCCTATACTTTATGCTCTTTACTATATCTTCAATCAGCCCTATCAGTATGTAGATGTAATCAACAACATTTACACAAGCGCTACAAATGCTCTTTTAGACATTGACGCGGCAACAAGGGTAAATATACTGACACCCGTTATTCTTTCAAAGAATATGACGGTTGACGTATCAATATTTGACCAGTTATTCGGTCTTGTAAAGACAATGTCTGCTACAGACTGGAACAGTGTCATATCAGCAGCGGGAAATGCGGGAAGCGCCCTTGCCGAAATCGTAGCACAGAAACATGCCATTGAATATTTCTTTGGTCTCAATCTCGTATCCTATGCGGGACTTTCATTCCCGGGAATAATCATTCCCATAATAGCCGGTCTTACGACATACCTTTCAACCTGGTATATGCAGAAGAGACAGAAAGCTATGAACCCTGATGCCATGGACGATGCGGCAGCAGGAATGACAAAGTCAATGAATATAGTAATGCCTATAATGATGGGTGTTATCACCATAAACGTACCTATCGCCCTTGGTATATACTGGACTCTTTCAAACCTTTTCTCTGTTCTTCAGACTTGGGCAACATACAAAGTCCTTGACAAGAAGGAAAAGAAAGGCGAGCTTACTTTCAAGGAAAAGAAAAAACCTAAAAAAGAAGAGCCTAAGAGCACAATAGTTGACAGAAATAAGTTCACAAATCAGAAGGGTGGTAAATGAGAGTGGAGGCAATTCAGAAGACAGGAAAGACAGTTGACGAAGCTGTCGAAGAAGCTCTCAAGGAGCTCAAAATATCCAGAGAGGACGCCGAGATAGAAGTTATCGAGGAAGGTTCAAGAGGATTTTTGGGAATGTTCGGCGCTAAAGAAGCTGTCGTAAAAGTAAAGAAAAAATTTGACCCTGAGAAAACAGCAAAGACTTTCCTTAAGGAAATGTTCATTTCAATGGGTCTTATAGTAAACATAGATACTACTCTTAAAGAAAAGCAGCTTGAAATTAAAATAAGCGGCGACGATATGGGAATAATAATCGGCAAAAGAGGACAGACCCTCGATGCCATACAGTATCTTGTAAATCTTGTGGTAAACAAGGGAACAGCGCCCTACATAAGCGTAACCCTTGATACGGAAAACTACAGGGAAAGAAGAAAAGAGACACTTGAGTCTCTGGCATTCAACCTTGCAAAGAAGGTAAAGCATACAGGAAAGAATGTAGTGCTTGAGCCTATGAATCCCTATGAGAGAAGGATAATCCACTCAGCTCTTCAGAATGACAGATATGTAACAACATATTCCGAAGGTGACGAGCCTTACAGAAACGTGGTAATCGCTCTTAAGGAAAAAAACAAATAATAAATTTCTGCCCGATAGTTTTCTATCGGGCTTTTTATGATAATATATAGAAAAAGCATTTTTTAGATACTTTTAGATACTTACAGACCAGCGGTAAAAAATGAGGTAAAAATAATGAAAAACATTTATCTTGATGACGCCATAGCTGCCATATCAACACCCATAGGCAGCGGAGGAATAGGAATAGTAAGAATAAGCGGAGAGGAATCCCTTAACATAGCCGACAAAATATTTAAGTCCGCGGACGGAAAGAAGCTTACGGAAAAAAAGAGCCACACCATAACCTACGGACACGTAATCGACCCCAAAACGGGAGACGTAATAGATGAAGTTCTTGTGAGCGTTATGCTTACACCCAGAACATATACAAAGGAAAACATAGTTGAGATAAACTGCCACGGCGGAATGCTTGTGACAAACAGGGTGCTTGAGCTTGTGCTCAATAACGGAGCAAGACCGGCCGAGCCGGGAGAGTTTACAAAGATGGCATTTTTGAACGGAAGAATAGACCTTTCCCAGGCGGAGGCCGTAATGGATATAATCGAGTCCAAGACGGAGCTTTCCAGAAGGACAGCCCTTGACCAGCTGGGAGGAAGCGTAAAGGAGAAGGTACACGCCCTCAGGGAAGAAATACTGGATATGATAGCCGCCATCGAAGCCGCCATCGACTATCCCGAACATGATATAGAGGAAGAGACCTATTCCGAGATGCATAAAAGAGCCACAGCCCTTAAAAAGGAAATAAAGAAACTTCTGGACAGTGCCGATATGGGCCGTGTCATAAGGGAAGGCGTGGAAGCCGTAATACTGGGAAAACCCAACGTAGGCAAAAGCTCACTGTTAAACCTTCTTCTTATGGAGGAAAGGGCAATAGTTACTGACATACCGGGAACCACAAGGGATACGGTAGAGGAATATATGAACCTTGGAGGAATACCGGTAAAAATAGTTGATACGGCAGGCATCAGGGAGACGGGAGACACCGTTGAGAGGATAGGCGTTGAGAAATCGAGAAAATGCGCCGAAAATGCCGATATAATATTTATGATGCTGGACGCTTCAAAGGAACTTACCGATGAGGATATGGAGATACTGGATTTCATAAAGGGAAGAAAGGCCATAATAATAGTAAATAAAACGGATATTGACAATAAGATAGATTCTGATACACTCTGTAAGTATACCGAAAAAGAGAACATCGTCTATGTTTCGGTAAAAGAGGAAAAGGGCATAGAGCTCCTTACGGAAAGATTTAAGGAAATGTTTTTCGGAGGAGATATCGAGGTTAAGGAATCGGTGCTCATAAGCAACGCAAGGCATAAAAATATGCTCGCGAAGGCTGACGAAGCCCTTTCAAGGGCGCTTATGACCATAGAAAGCGGAATGCCCGAGGACTTCATATCCATGGACCTTCAGGATGCCCTTTCGGCCTTAGGTGAGATTACGGGAGACAGTGTAGACGATGAGATAATAGACAGGATATTTACGAGATTCTGTCTCGGAAAATAAGGAGAGTGAAAATATGTCCTATACAGCTGAAGAATCAGATGTTATCGTTGTAGGAGGAGGCCATGCGGGATGTGAGGCAGCCCTTGCCGCAGCGAGAATGGGATTAAAGACAATAATATTTGCCATAAGTCTGGACAGTATAGCAATGATGCCCTGCAACCCCAGTATAGGCGGAAGCTCCAAGGGACATCTTGTAAGGGAGATAGACGCCCTTGGCGGAGAAATGGGCAAAAACATAGATAAGACCTATATACAGACAAAGATGCTCAATACGGGAAAGGGTCCTGCGGTATATTCCTTAAGAGCCCAGGCCGATAAGGGCAGATACCAGAGAGAGATGAAAAGAACTCTGGAAAATACTGAAAACCTGTATATCAGACAGGGAGAAGTAAGCGAAATACTGGTGGAGGACGGAGTTGTTAAGGGAATAAAGACCACATCGGACGCCATATATCCCGCCAAGGCAGTGGTGCTCTGTATGGGAACATATATGAAGGCAAGATGCCTTTACGGTGAGACCATAGTACACAGCGGACCAAACGGACTTATGCCTGCCAATTCTCTGAGCCAGTCCCTTCTTGATTTGGGCATTACACTTTACAGATTTAAGACGGGAACACCTGCCAGAATAGACGGAAATACCATAGATTTTTCAAAGATGACTCCCCAGTACGGAGACGAGAATATAGTACCCTTCTCATTTGAGAATACACCCGATGATATAAGGAGAGAGCAGGTTCCCTGCTATCTTACATATACCAACGAAAATACCCATAAGCTCATAAGGGATAATCTTAACCGCTCAGCCATGTACGGCGGACTTATCCATGGTACAGGCCCCAGATACTGTCCTTCCATAGAAGATAAGATAGTACGTTTTGCGGATAAGGAAAGACATCAGATATTCATTGAGCCCGAGGGCGAGAATACAAGTGAGATGTATATACAGGGTATGTCCACATCTCTGCCCGAGGAAGTACAGGTGCAGATGTACCGCACCCTGCCCGGAATGGAAAACTGCCGTATAATGAGAAACGCCTATGCCATCGAGTATGACTGCATAGACGCAACCCAGCTGAAACTGAGTCTGGAGTTTAAAAATATAAGGGGACTTTTCAGTGCGGGACAGTTTAACGGAAGTTCGGGATATGAGGAAGCCGCTGCCCAGGGACTTATCGGAGGAATAAATGCCGCCAGATACATTCAGGGCAAAGAACCCCTTATCCTTGACCGCTCCGAGGCATATACGGGAGTGCTCATCGACGATTTGGTAACAAGGGGAAGCAAGGAACCCTACAGAATGATGACATCAAGGGCTGAATACCGTCTGCTTTTGAGACAGGATAACGCCGACGAGAGACTTACCAAAAAAGGCTATGAAGTGGGACTTATCTCCGAGGAGAGATACCAGAGATTTTTGAAAAAAGAAGAAATGATAGCCGAGGAAATAGAGAGGGTATGCGCTTTGAGTGTTACACCCAAGGAAGAAGTGCAGGAGCTTTTGGACGAGTATAACAGTACAAGGCTCAAATCGGGAGTAAAACTTTCGGACCTTATAAAGAGACCTGAGCTGGACTATTTCAAACTGGAAAAGATAGATAAGGAAAGACCGGACCTGCCCTTTGACGTTAAGGAAGAAGTAAATATCAAGATAAAATACGAAGGATATATAAAACAGCAGATGAATCAGGTAAGCCAGTTCAAAAAGATGGAGAATAAGCTGTTGCCCGAGGATATTGACTACAGCGAGATAAGCAATCTCCGTATCGAGGCAAAGCAGAAACTTACTAACATCAGACCCGTATCCATCGGACAGGCATCAAGAATAACGGGTGTTTCTCCTGCGGATATAACCGTACTTCTCATTTATCTTGAACAGAATAAGAAAAGGAGCGAATAATATGTCCCCCTTGGAACAACTGCTTTACGAAAGCTGCAAAAAGATAAATGTGGAACTTAATGAAAAACAGATAAGCCAGTTTATGGATTATAAGGATATGCTCCTTGAGTGGAACGAGAAAATGAACCTTACGGCCATAACCGACGAAAGGGAGATAATGCTCAAGCATTTTGCGGACTGTCTTATGATATGTTCGGACCTTGACCTGGACGGTAAAAAGGTTATTGACGTTGGTACGGGAGCGGGATTTCCGGGAGTGCCCGTAAAAATAGCCTGCCCGGGAGCGCAGATGACCCTTCTTGACTCCCTCAATAAAAGGATAAACTTCCTTAAGGAGCTTTCGGAAAAACTGGGTCTTGAAAATGTTGACTGTGTCCATATGAGGGCAGAGGACGGCGGCGCCGATAAAAATCTGAGGGAAAGTTTTGACTTATGTATATCCAGGGCGGTAGCCAATCTGGCGGTGCTGAGTGAATACTGTCTTCCCTTTGTCAAAGTCGGAGGAACATTCATATCAATGAAAGGTCCCGACGTGGAGGAAGAAGTCAACGAAGCCAAAAAGGCCATAAAAGTCCTTGGCGGTGAAATAAAAGCCATAAAGAAAATGGAAATTCCCGAAACCGACATAGTACACAGCCTTATATTTATCGAGAAGGTAAAGCCCACACCGGCAAAATATCCGAGAAAAGCGGGAAAAGCTAAAAAAGAGCCCATTATGTGATATTTTGTGACAGATGATTTGTAGAAATAAGGAATAATTTTACATGTATAAATAAAACCTCTTTTGGAAATATATGTTATAATTCTGATTGTAAAATATTAGAAATAACTGTATTACAAAGGAGGTTTTTGTATTGATAACCGTTAAAGAGATACCTGAAAATGAAGCCCTTAATATAGTTGAACTGCCCATAGATGAAATAAAACCAAACCCATATCAGCAGAGAAGATATTTTGATTTTTATTCCCTTAACAGGCTTACGGAGTCCATAAAAAGATTCGGTGTCATACAGCCCATAACCGTCAGAATAGTGAACGGAAAAAACTACGAACTGGTGGCGGGAGAAAGAAGGCTGAGAGCCAGCCGTGCCGCTGGGCTTAAAACAATACCGGCCGTATTTGTGGACGCCGACGAGGAGGAAAGCTCCATACTTTCCTTTATTGAGAATCTCCAGAGAAAAAATTTAAGCTACATAGAAGAGGCCGAAGGATATAAGTCCCTTATGGATGATTTCGGAATGGGTGTGGAGGAAATATCAGCCAGTACGGGAGTAAGCAAATGCCTCATAAACAACAGGCTGAAAATATTGGAACTGCCCGAGGAGGCTCTCAAAATAATAAGCGAAAACAGCCTGGACGAAAACTATGTTAAGGCGGTGCTTAAAATACCCGATACGGACTTAAGGGTAAAGGCCATAGGCGATATTGTAGAGCAGGATATGACTGTTAAAAAAGCTGAGGATTATGTTGATAAAATACTTTTCGGAATGCGTTTCCCGGATAAGGGACAGAAGATAAAAACGGGGCTCGGAGATATGAAACTCTTTACAAATTCCATAAAACAGACCGTAAATACCATAAGAAACGCGGGAATTACGGCATATTATGACATAATAGATAATGGAGAAAATCTTGAAATAAACATAAGGGTAAATTACTCTGAGGGTGTGGAAAAGTAGAAAATAATAAGGCTGCCGATATGGTGAATCGGCAGCCTTTTTTATTTAGGTGGGGATAAGGATGAAGGGAGAAGAGATAAAATTTTGTGGTTTCAAATTTGCGGTAATGTATATTTAAATTTATTGCCCACCGGGGGAAGGAAGCACTCAGAGTTGCGAAGAATTGAACACGACCGCTGCCAGTGGCAGATGAAGGGAGTGTGAAATTCCGTGAGATACGAGCAGAACGAATGAATATGAGAACTGCGATGATATCGAACGGAGTAAACCTTTCTTCCCCCTGGACCCCCTTTTTTCCCGGACACGCTGTAGTTAGCCAGTGTCAATGTCTACAAGCTGTTGCTTCAATTCAATTTAATACATATTTATGATTTTAATTAGATTTTGTACGGTCGTGAAGTGAAGTTATAACCTTGAACAGCCGCACCGGCTAATCACAGCGTGGCCAAATGGGTTGGGGTGCAGGGGAAGGGCTTCATACTCTGTTCGAAATCGTCGCGTTTCTTCGCTTACGCTCGCTCCGCTTGTTTCTCACAGAATCTCACTCTCCCTTCACCTGCCACAGGCAGCGGTCGAGTTCGATTCTTCGCAGCTTCGAGCGTTGCCCTTACCCGCAGACAGTAATTAAAGATATGTATTGTCATAAATTTAAAGCTACAAAATTACAGATTTTATTTTTAAGCAGCCTAATAAAAATTCATAAGTCTAGCAGATTTATATTAAAGTTTAACTTAAACATTAGTTATCTGCCCACCGGGGGAAGGAAGCACTCAGAGTTGCGAAGC
>CABPCX010000026.1 GCA_902406135.1 uncultured Eubacteriales bacterium | reverse complement strand
GATGACAGGACAGGATGCCGTTACGGTTGCCGAAAGTTTTAATGAGCAGCTTGGAGCGGACGGTATAATCCTGACAAAGCTTGACGGTGATGCCAGAGGCGGTGCGGCGCTTTCAGTAAGAAGCGTTACAGGAAAACCCATAAAGTATATCGGTATGGGTGAAAAGATGGAGGACCTGGAGCCCTTCTATCCCGACAGAATGGCATCAAGAATACTCGGAATGGGCGATGTGCTTTCACTTATTGAGAAGGCTCAGGAAGCTTATGATGAGAAGCAGGCAATGGAAATGGCTCAGAAGATGAGAAACAATGAGTTCGACCTTGAGGATTTCCTTGACCAGATGCAGCAGATAAAGAAAATGGGGCCTTTGAAGGACCTTTTGGGAATGATACCGGGACTCAGCCAGTATAATCTTGGCGATGTTGAGGTAGACCCGAAGGCTATGGCTCACATTGAGGCTATCATACAGTCTATGACAAAAGAGGAGAGACAGAATCCCTCAATACTTAACGGACCCAGAAAAAAGCGTATAGCCAACGGTTCGGGAAGAACGATAGCCGAAGTAAACAGACTGCTTAAGCAGTTTGAAGAAATGAAAAAAATGATGAAACAAATGAACTCAATGGCAAAAGGAAAAAAAGGCAAAATGAAGATGCCGTTTTTCAGGTAAGGTATTTACGCAAAAGCGTTTAGATACAAAAATATTTTTGGAGGTGAATTTTCAAATGGTAAGAATCAGATTAAAAAGATTAGGAGCTAAGAAAGCGCCCTTCTACAGAATAGTAGTTGCTGACCAGAGAACATCAAGAAACGGAAAGTCTATCGCAGAGATCGGATACTACGATCCTACAAAAGAACCCGCAGTATTAAAGGTTGACGCTGACCAGGCTAAAGAATGGATCGCAAAAGGCGCTCAGCTTTCAGATACAGCTAAGTCTTTATTAGTTAAAGCCGGAGTTATCGAATAATTCGGCAGGAGGTACAGCTATGAAGGAATTATTGGAGGTTATAGCCAAAAACCTTGTTGATAATCCTGATCAGGTTACTGTATCGGAGGTAAAAGGCGAACGCTCAATAATCCTTGAGCTTAAGGTCGCTCCCGATGACATGGGTAAAGTTATCGGCAAGCAGGGCAGAATTGCCAAGGCTATAAGAACTGTTGTAAAAGCCGCAGCAATCCATGATGATAAAAGAATTGTTGTGGAAATAGTACAGTAAAATGAGACGGGGAGTATGCTAAACATGCTCCCCGTGATAATATCAACAGCATAATAATTTGGGAGTTAGGGGGTCACTCCTAACTTTTTTAGGATATGGGAGCATAAAAATGGAGAATTTTTTTGAAATCGGAAAAATCGCGGGGACGCATGGAATAAAGGGAACACTTAAAATTTTCCCCACGACCGACGAGCCCTCACGTTTTGAATTACTTAAAGAGGTAATACTGGAAGTTAAAGGAGAAAGAAAGGTGTGCAGAATAGCAAAGGTAGCATATCATAAAAACTTTGTGCTTCTCACGCTTAAAGAATATAATGACATAAATCAGGTGGAAGGCTTTAAAAACGGCAGAATATTAATACCTGAGGAAAAGGCGCTTCCCCTTGGGGATAACGAATACTATACAAGAGACTTGTATGAGATGGACGTTTATACCGATGAAGATGAATATTTGGGAAAAATAAGTGAAGTATATACAACAGGAGCAAATGACGTATACGGAATAACAGGAGAAGACGGAAAAGAGCTTCTTATTCCCGCTATTAAGCAGTGTATACTTTCAGTAAATGTACCCGAGAGAAAAATGGTCGTAAAACTTCTGGAAGGACTGAGATGATGAAGAGCTTTTATGTACTCACACTTTTTCCTGAAATGATAGATGCGGCTCTGTCACACAGCATAATCGGGCGTGCCGTAAACGAGGGAATAATAAATGTTGAAGCGGTAAATATAAGGGATTTTTCAAAGGACAAGCACAGACACGTTGATGATTATCCCTACGGCGGAGGAGCAGGTATGGTAATGCAGCCTCAGCCCATATATGACGCCTATAAAAGCATAGAAGAAAAGGCAGGAAAAGCCAGGGTCATTTATATGAGCCCCCAGGGAAAAAGATTTAATCAGAAGATAGCGGAGGAGCTTTCAAAGGAAGAAAGCATAATACTTCTCTGCGGCCACTATGAAGGTGTAGACGAAAGAATAATTGAAGAAATAGTAACTGATGAAATATCCATCGGAGACTTTGTGCTTACGGGAGGAGAGCTTGCGGCCGCCGCCATAATTGACGCGGTGTCAAGACTTGTGCCGGGAGTCCTTAATAAGGAGGAAAGCCATGAAATAGAGAGCTTTTCGGACGGACTTCTGGAGTATCCCCAGTATACAAGACCGCCGGTGTTTATGGGCAGGAAAGTGCCGGAAGTTCTGCTTTCAGGCCATCATGCCAATATAGATAAATGGAGAAGGGAACAGTCCATAATAAGGACATATCAGAAAAGACCTGATATGCTTGATGAGGCTGTTTTAACGGCCAAGGAAAGGAAATTCCTTGACAGCATAAAAGAGGAGAAATAAAATGGACATACGTGTTTTCGGTATTGAAGGAGATTCCATAGTTGACGGCCCCGGAATAAGGCTGGCTGTATTTACTCAGGGATGTATCCATAACTGTGAAGGGTGCCATAATCCCGAAAGCCATGACCCCAACGGCGGAAAACTTATTGATACCGATAGAATAATAAAATTTGCATCTGAAAATCCGCTTTACGACGGAGTAACTCTGACAGGCGGCGACCCCTTTTATCAGCCTGTACCATGTGCGGTAATTGCTGAAGGAGTTAAAAAGCTTGGACTTAACGTATGGACTTTTACAGGCTATACATGGGAACAGATAATGAACAGCGGAAACGAAGACTTTATGAGACTTCTTAAGGCAAGCGACGTACTTGTGGACGGTAGATTTGAAAAGGATAAGCGTTCCCTTGAGCTGAAATTTAAAGGCAGTACAAATCAGAGGACAATAGATGTAAAAGCCAGCCTTGAAAAGGGCGAGGTAGTTCTTTGGGAAGAAAAAACATATTTCTAAAAGATAAAACAGGTTTTTATAATTCATATATAATGAGAGGACGGAAAAAATGGCAGCAACAAGTGTTGAAGCATTAGAAAAGCGCCGTATATTCGGCATCATATCCCATCCTGACGCAGGTAAAACAACTTTAACCGAAAAACTTCTCTATCATGGAGGAGCCATAAGAGAAGCAGGTTCAGTAAAGGCAAGAAAGACAGGAAAAGCGGCAAAAAGTGACTGGATGGAAATCGAGAAACAGAGAGGTATTTCCGTAACATCATCGGTTATGCAGTTTGAATATGACGGAAAAGTTGTTTCAATCATGGATACTCCCGGACATAATGACTTCGGCGAGGGCACATACCGTATACTTACATCAGTTGACAGTGCCGTAATGGTTATTGACGCGGCAAAGGGTGTCGAGGCACAGACAAAGAAACTGTTCAAAGTATGCAGTATGAGAGGAATCCCCATTTTTACATTTATAAACAAGCTGGACAGACAGGCAAAGGACCCTCTTGAACTTCTTGAGGACCTGGAGGAAGCCCTTGGACTGCCTTCCGTAGCGGTTACATGGCCCATAGGAAGCGGACAGCTTTTTGAAGGCGTATATAACAGAATGGAAAACTGCGTACTTCTTTACAGAAGCAACGAGATAATAGAACTTGGAGAAGACGGAGTATTCGGAAAAGAGCTTGAAGGCAGAATAAGCGACGCAAACCTTGATATACTCAGGGGAGAGATAGAGCTTGTTGACGGTGCCGGCAATGAATTTGATAAGGAAGCCGTAGACGCAGGAAAACTTTCACCTGTATTCTTTGGTTCAGCCCTTGCTGACTTCGGAGTTACAATGTTCCTTAAGCATTTCCTTGAAATGTCACCTTCTCCCGGAAACAGAAAGACAACCACAGGAGAAGTTAAACCTACAGATGACTTCTTCAGCGGATTTATTTTCAAGATACAGGCTAATATGAATCCTGCCCATAGAGACAGACTTGCCTTTTTGAGAATATGCTCAGGCGTATTTGAAAGGGGAATGAATGTTACCCTTACAAGAAACGGCAAGCAGATGAAGCTTTCACAGTCAACACAGCTTATGGCAAACGACAGGGAGACCGTTGACGTTGCCTATGCGGGAGACATAATCGGTATATATGACACAGGAAACTATCAGATAGGTGATACTCTTACCGACTCAAAGGAAAAGATATTCTTTGAGCCCCTTCCTACGTTCCCTCCCGAGCTTTTTGCAAGGGTAAGACCTGTTGATACCATGAAAGCAAAACAGTTCCAGAAGGGCGTTGAGCAGCTTGCACAGGAAGGTGCCATTCAGGTATATACAAATGAATATAATGAGGTAATTCTCGGTGCTGTAGGACAGCTCCAGTTTGAAGTTTTTGAATACAGACTTTTGAACGAGTACAATTCTGAAATAAGAATGGAGCATCAGGACTATTCGGTTGCCAGATGGGTGCTTGATATGGAACCCGCTGACATAAAGGAACTTCTTAATGCCAGAAGCACCCTTGTGTTTGACCACTTTATGAGACCTCTTATCCTCTTTGCTAATCAGTATACATTAAACACATTTATGGAAAAGTATCCTGATGTTAAGCTTATTGAGGCTCACGAAGTAAAATCTTTAGTTGAATAATATAAAAAAGGACTTTCCTAAATAGGAAGGTCCTTTTTATTATTGGTATTTAATGAAGCCTGTAAAAAAGACTTTCCGTAATCGGAAAGTCTTTTCGTGCATATATTTTATTAGTCGTCAAATGTCAGGCCATGTTTTACTCTGTCGCGTTCTTCCGCGGTTTTTCCGTCATTCCACTTTGACATATCTCCTACGAGATAGCCTGTTATACGGCGGATTCTCTGGAAGTGAGGGCCTTCTTCTTCGCTTCTTCCGCATTTAGGGCATGTATCTCCGATTATGCCGTTAAATCCGCAGCAGGGGTCTCTGTCAACGGGATGGTTGATTGAACCGTATCCAATCCCCTGTTCTTTCATATAACGAACAACCTTTTCAAAGGCATCGAGGTTCTGTGTAGGGTCACCGTCGAGCTCGATATATGAAATATGTCCGGCATTTGTAAGAGCATGATAAGGAGCTTCAAGCTGTATCTTCTTGAATGCGCTTATGGGGTAATATACAGGAATATGGAAGCTGTTTGTATAGTAATCCCTGTCTGTTACACCTTCGATGATACCATATTCTTACAAATCTTCCTGAAAGACCTTCAGCGGGTGTAGCAAGAAGAGTAAAGTTCATATGGTATTTCTGTGAATACTCGTCCATACGGCGGCGCATATGTGAAACGATGTCAAGACCAAGGTTCTGAGCTATTTCGTTTTCGCCGTGATGGTATCCGATAAGAGCCTTAAGTGTTTCGGCAAGACCGATAAATCCTACTGAAAGAGTACCATGCTTAAGTATTTCACGGATTTCATCGTTGGGTGATAACTTGTCGCTGTCAATCCATACGCCTTCTCCCATAAGGAAGGGGAAGTTATGAACTTTTTTCTTTGCCTGTATTTCAAAACGTTCAAGAAGCTGGTCTACTACAAGGTCAATCTTGCTGTCGAGTTCCTTGAAGAACCAGTCAATGTTTTTATTCGCTTCAATGGCGATACGAGGAAGGTTAATACTTGTGAAGCTTAAGTTTCCTCTGCCGTTTGAAATTTCTTTTGTGGGGTCATATACGTTAGCCATAACTCTTGTACGGCAGCCCATATATGAAATTTCTGTTTCAGGTTTTCCGTTATAGTATTTAAGGTTGAAAGGAGCATCCTGGAAAGAGAAGTTAGGGAACAGTCTCTTTGCACTTACTCTGCAGGCAAGTTTGAAAAGGTCATAGTTAGGCTCGCCGGGATTGTAGTTGATTCCTTCCTTTACTCTGAATATCTGAATAGGGAAGATGGGAGTCTCTCCATGTCCAAGACCTGCTTCGGTAACAAGAAGCATATTTTTCATTACCATACGGCCTTCTGTTGATGTATCCATACCATAGTTGATGGATGAGAAAGGTGTCTGAGCACCGGCTCTTGAATGCATTGTATTAAGGTTATGGATAAATGCTTCCATTGCCTGATATGTAGCTTTATCTGTCTCGGCAGCTGCCTTGCGTTTTGTAAATTCCTGAACCTTTTCAACTTCTTTTTCGTCAAAGCCTTTTTCGATAAGAAGTTCTCTTTCTCTTGCGTCATACTCAGGATTTTCGTCAAGGGCAGGCTCAAATCCTTCTTTCTTAAGAGTATTCTGTAAGTCTTCTATATCGTCATCAACAAGTTTATTGTCAAGAAGCTCAAGGGAGTTCTTTAAAAGTCTGAAGTAGCGTTTTTTGTAAGTCTTCTTAACGCCGGGAGCAAGGCCGTAGTCAAAGTTAACGATTGACTGTCCGCCGTGCTGGTCATTCTGGTTAGACTGAATTGCTATGCAGGCAAGGGCTGAATAGCTTGAGATATCGTTGGGCTCACGAAGAACGCCATGGCCTGTTGAGAAGCCGTCTTTGAAGAGCTTAAGTATATCTATCTGGCAGCATGTTGTTGTTAAAGTATAGAAGTCAAGGTCATGAATGTGGATATCGCCGTTTCTGTGGGCCTCTGAGTGCTTGGGGTTAAGAACATACATTTCGTTGAAATGTTTTGCTCCCTCAGAACCGTACTTGAGCATAGCGCCCATGGGTGTATTGCCGTCGATGTTGGCGTTTTCACGTTTTATATCACTTTCTTTGGCATCTGAATATGTGATGTCCTCAAAAGTTCTCATAAGACGTGTATTCATATCCCTTACCCTTGTTCTTTCAGCTCTGTAAAGGATGTAGCTTTTTGCTGTACGAACATATCCATGGGAAATAAGTACGCTTTCAACTTTATCCTGAATCTGTTCTACTGTAGGTATGTCAATGCCTTCAGCCTCAAGAAGATGAAGAACCTCGCCGGCAAGGGCAAGGCATGTTGCATTATCCTTAGGGCCTGTTGTAGCGCCGAAAGCTTTATTCATGGCGCTGGCGATTTTATTGATGTCAAAATAAGCGGTACGTCCGTCACGCTTTTTGATAGATGTGATCATTTCTTTTCCTCCCCAAAATATTGTGGTCAAGTAACTATATATTGGTCTATATCGATTGTACGTGTCAACATCTAGTATTTTACATCAGCGAAAAATAATAGTCAATGTACACTATAGCCAAAATGGCAAAGCTAATATAATAAATTTTTCGGGAGTAATATTCTTATGGAAACTTTCTGCTGTTTTAAACAAAAAGAAGTCATAAATGTATGTGACGGTTTTAGATTCGGATATGTAAATGACCTGGTAATAGACATCAGGTGCGGACAGATAACCGATATAATAATACCCGTGCAGACTAAAAACGGCCTGTTTTATTCAAAGGATAAGCAGTACAGAATTCCCTGGAGCGCAATAAAAAGAATAGGCAGTGATATAATACTTGTGGAAGTGGATACAAGGGCAGTGTGCATAAGGAAAAATTAGTTGACCTGAGGAAATTTTTGACTTATGATTATACCTGTATTAAGGCTGTTTTTTGAGCCTAAGAACAGGGGGATAAAATATATGCGATGTCCTTTTTGTGGAAATGATGACACAAAGGTAGTCGACTCAAGGGCACAGGACGACAACACAGTTATAAAAAGAAGAAGATTATGTGAAAAATGCGATAAGAGATTTACAACCTATGAGAGGATAGACACGGTTCCTCTTATAGTTGTAAAACGTGACGGCACCCGTGAAGTATTTGAAAAAAGCAAGATACTTAACGGCATTGTCAAAGCATGCAATAAAAGAAATATATCCATGAAGCAGATGGAAGCTCTTGTGGAAGATATAGAAAATTCCATTATGAATTCGCCTTCAAAGGAAATATCATCGGGAGAGCTTGGAAATATGGTAATGGACAGATTAAAAAATCTTGATGAAGTTGCCTATGTAAGATTTGCTTCTGTTTACAGACAGTTTAAGGACATAAATACATTTATGGACGAACTTAACAAACTACTCGACGAAAAAAAGAACTAAAACCATATAAAAAAGCCTCCCATATATTTGGGAGGTTTTTATATTAATAATAGGGGTGTAAAATCTTTTTATGCTCCGAAACTTTCTCTGAGCCTGTTTATTATCTTTTTTTCCATCCTTGATACCTGTACCTGGGATATGCCTATTTCCTTTGCGGTCTCGCTCTGGGTCTTGTCTTTAAAGTACCGCAGGAAAATAAGTTTTCTCTCCTTGGGGTCCAAATCTACAAGTATCTGCCTGAGAGTTATGGTGTCCGCTATATCATCCGTATTTCCTTCACATAAGCGGTCTATAAGATATACGGGTGAGCCGTCGCTTCTGTAAACGGTTTTAAATATGCTTTCAACTTCCCTTGATGAGTCGAGGGCCTCAACAAGAGTTTCTGTATCTATGCCCATTTTGTCGGCCAGTTCACTTATGGTAGGCTCTTCACCGTATTTTGATGTCAGCTGTTCCCTTAAAAACTTGGCTTTTGCAGCCGTTTCCTTAAGGGGACGGCTTACCTTTATCATTCCGTCGTCCCTCAGAAAACGCCTTATCTCACCCATTATCATCGGTACCGCATAGGTTGAAAATTTTACGTCAAAGGAAGAATCAAATTTGTCTATGCATTTTATAAGGCCTATGGCGCCTATCTGAAAAAGGTCATCCGTTTCACATCCTCTGCCGCGGAATTTTCTGACGACGCTCCATATAAGACCGCTGTTTTCCTCAATAAGACGTTCCTTTGCCGCAGTGTCGCCCTGCTGGGCCAGCTCTATGAGTCTTTTTGTATCATCCAATACAAACCCTCCATAGTCATTCGGCGTCTGATAACCGTTTTGACATAATTATTTTTGTACCCTTTCCCGGCTGGGACTCTACATCAAGCCTGTCCATAAATGACTCCATGACAGTGAATCCAAGACCTGAACGCTCAAGCTCTGGTTTAGATGTATAAAGGGGAGTCATGGCCTTTTGTATATCCGCTATGCCCCTGCCGTAATCGGATACTTCTATGTATACTTCTCTTCCGATGTAGGAACATAAAAGGGTGATATCGCCGCTTGTTCCCTCATAGCCGTGAATTATTGAGTTGGTCACGGCTTCGGATACGGCGGTCTTGATGTCTGTTATTTCCGAAACTGTGGGGTCAAGGGGCATAATAAATGCCGAAACAGCCATTCTGGCAAAGGCTTCGTTTACCGGAAGGGAAGAAAATGTCAGTGCCATATTATTTTTATCTTTCATTTTTATGTACCTCCTGATTGATGCCAAGGACGGCGTCTTCAACTGTTTTATAGGAATGTATTATCCTGTATATGCCTGATATGGAAAGTATGCGGTCAGCCTCCTTTGATGGGCTGGCTATGGAAAGTCTGCCGCCAAGGGCTGATACGGTTTTATATCTTCCGATTATCATTCCTATGCCCGAACTGTCCATAAACTTGACTCCGCTCATATCAAGTATCAGACTGTCCGCACCCGATATATACAGCTCCCTTTCGGTAAGACGGCGTATTTCTTCGGAAAATCTGTGGTCAATGTCTCCTTCTATTTCGGCAATTACTGATTTGCCTCTTTTTCTGAAATGGATATCCATATAATTTCTCCTTTCGTTACTGCCCGCTTTGCTGCGGTAAGTTTACTATAATATAAATTATTGGCTGTAAATACAAAAATAATTCGCAAATCAGGACAAAAAAATACCTCATTCAGCTTGAATGAGGTTGGGCAGTATTAAATCAGGGGAATATATTCCTCCGGCAGGCATAAAAAAACCACGCGGCGGACGCGTGGTTTTCTTTATCAGCATTTTTCAACTTCAGGATATTCAACACCAAAAGTTTCAACGGTTACTTTTTTCATTTTCTGCTCTTCAAGGGGTTTGTCAGAATAGTTTGTTCTTACACCTGCGATGGCGTCAACAACGTCCATTCCTTCGATTACCTTTCCGAATGCAGCATATTCTCCGTCAAGATGAGGAGCATCCTGGTGCATAATGAAGAACTGTGAACCTGCTGAATCCTTCATCATTGATCTTGCCATTGAAATAACTCCTCTTTTGTGCTTAAGAGTATTTTTTTCAAAGCCGTTGTGTGAGAATTCTCCTCTTATACGGTATCCGGGACCGCCTGTACCCTGTCCGAGAGGGTCGCCGCCCTGAATCATAAATCCTTCGATAACTCTGTGGAAAATGATTCCGTCATAGAAGTTTTTGTTTATAAGTGAAATAAAGTTGTTTACTGTATTGGGCGCATATTCGGGGTAAAGTTCAACTTTGATTATGCCGCCGTTTTCCATTTCGATAGTTACAACAGGATTTTTGTTTTCCATTATGTTCTTCCTTTCTTTTTGCAATGTTTATCAGTTTAATACGATATGCTCTGCATATCGGGATTAACGGTTATTTATTTTCCCAGGTAAAGTTGGCTTTTTCTTCTTCCGAGCGGAAATCGGATTTATTGTTATCTTCATCTTCTTGGGAGGTCTGAGGATTATTCTGGTTCTCTATGTAATCTGCTTTAAGCTCCCTGTAGAATTCGGTATCAGCCGCTTTGAAGTAGGGGATTACATACAGACCCGCAATGCCAAATGTGACACCGGTTAAAAGAAACCAGCCTATAAAGGAAAGGTCCAGAAGAAAAAGTCTCAATCTTCTGCCTTTCATCATATTTTTGCTTATCCTTAAGGCATCAAGAGGCGATATTTCAGGACATTCGGCTAAAATATATATGGCCGCCCTATAGCTGTATGACGCAACAATTCCTGGCACTATCAAAAGCAGAGACCATAAGAATGTAAACAGTCCGCTTAAAAATGTAAGGCCTATGGCTCGGAATATATTATCGAATCCGTCGAAAAATGTCATAAAGTCAGCATCTTTTCTCTTGGAGACTTCAAGAAAAAATATGGAGCTTCCAAGACAAAGCGCAGAGAAAAATACTATCAGAGCGATGTATTCGGCCAAAAGGACAAAGGACGAATATCTTCTGAAAAGTATAGACAGATTATGCACCGAAAATTCCAATACGGGGAAAATGAGCATATATATAAGAGCAAATGATACACAGGCTCCCTTTTTCTTCTTTACAGAATTTTTGGCCCTTTGTTTTATTGTATTAAACATTTTTTACACCTCACAATGCATTGTAATTTTAGCATAAATAGAAAAGTAAATCAACAAGCTGAAAGACTGGCTTTTCAAACGGTCTTTATATGGTGACAAATCTGCATTTTAAAAAGTTTTGGTTATTGATATATATGCACTTTTTCATAAAATACTGTTTTATTGACACTGACAATTAAAAATGTTACCATATTCCTATAATACTAAGGAGGTGCTTTATGGAAACAAAAGAAATATTGAAATGTATTGACCATACACTTTTAAAGGCTGTTTCTGACAGGCAGGGAATTATGACATTATGCGAAGAAGCCGTAAAATACGAAACGGCATCGGTGTGTATTCCGCCTTCCTATGTAAAAGAAGTCAAGGAAAAATTCCCTTCTCTTGACGTATGTACCGTAATAGGATTCCCTCTTGGGTACAATACTACGGCAGTAAAGGTTTTTGAGGCCCAGGACGCCGTTAA
>CABPCX010000025.1 GCA_902406135.1 uncultured Eubacteriales bacterium | reverse complement strand
CAGATATATAAATTATTTTAAGAAATTAAAAAATTTGTTTGATGATGTTTGTTTGTTTTTTGGAATAAGTGTGCGTATAATGTTAGTGCAATGCACAGGGGACGTTATGCAGAATTTACTTGACGAAACAAGCAGCACGTTGCTATAATTACAAAAAGCTGAAATTGTATATGACATTCAGAGTATGAAAGTTAAGTCTCATGCTCTGAATGGCGTATATAAAGAGACAAACGTTAATACGTTTTTTGCATGGCTTTCTTAAAAAGCCATGTTTTTTCTTTAGAAACGCTAAAATACATTATTACTATTACTATATTTTTAAGGAGGCTTTTTTCAATGGAAAGAGTTTATAATTTTTCTGCAGGACCGTCAATGTTACCGCTTGAAGTACTTGAGAAAGTACAGAGAGAGCTTGTCTGTTGCGGCGACTCAGGCATGTCGGTAATGGAGATGAGTCATCGATCTAAGCCTTTCGAGAAAATAATTCAGGGCGCTGAGGCTACTCTCCGTGAACTTATGAACATTCCTGACAATTATAAGGTACTTTTTTTACAGGGCGGCGGCTCAACACAGTTTGCAATGATTCCCTTAAACCTTATGAACAAAAACAATAAATGCGATATCGTAATTACAGGCCAGTGGGCTAAGAAAGCAAAACAGGAAGCTGAGCGTTACGGAAAAGTAAATGTTGTAGCATCATCAGAGGATAAGACATTCAGCTATATCCCTGAACTTGACAAGAGCAAATTCGATCCCGAAGCGGATTATTTCTACATTACATACAACAACACAATTTACGGCACAAGATACACAGAACTTCCTGACACAGGAAATGTTCCCCTTGTAACAGATATTTCTTCTATCATTCTTTCAGAAGAAATCGATGTAAGCAAGTTCGGTCTTCTTTTTGCCGGAGCTCAGAAAAACGTAGGACCCGCAGGTGTTACAGTAGTTATCGTTCGTGATGACCTTATCGGCAATGCCATGGACATCACACCTACAATGCTCAACTACAAGACACATGCAGACAATGATTCACTTTACAATACTCCTCCCACATTCGCTATTTATGTGGCCGGACTTGTATTTGAGTGGGTTAAAGAAAGAGGCGGCGTAAAGGCTATCCAGGAAATCAACGAAAAGAAGGCTTCTATCCTTTACAACTTCCTTGACGAAAGTGATTTCTTCAAGGGAACAGTAGTGCCTAAGGACCGTTCACTTATGAATGCTCCCTTCGTTCTTCCTACAGAGGAACTTAACGCTAAATTTATCAAAGAAGCTACAGCAGCTGGTTTTGTTAACCTTAAGGGCCACAGAACAGTTGGCGGTATGAGAGCAAGTATGTATAACGCTAGGCCTATCGAAGGCGTTCAGAAGCTCGTTGACTTTATGAAGAAGTTTGAAATGGAAAATAAATAATTCGGAGGTTGTTTTGTATGTATAATGTATTAACACTTAATTCGATTTCGGAAGTTGGTTTAAATAAACTTAATCCTAAAAAATATGTGATTGGCAATGAAATTGCTGATCCCGACGGTATTATTTTAAGAAGCTATGATATGCACCAGATGGAGCTTCCCGAAACTCTTGCAGCAGTTGCAAGAGCAGGTGCAGGTACAAATAATATTCCCATTGATAAATGCTCAGAAAAGGGTATCGTAGTATTCAATACACCCGGAGCAAATGCCAATGCGGTTAAAGAGCTTGTTCTTACAGGTATCTTCCTTTCATCAAGAAAGATTGTTGCCGGTATCGAATGGGCAAAGGAACTCAAGGGAAAAGAAAATGTTGATAAACTTGTAGAAAAAGGCAAGGGACAGTTCACAGGTCCCGAAATCATGGGCAAAAAGCTCGGCGTTATCGGTCTTGGAGCCATTGGTGTACTTGTTGCCAACGCTGCAATCAGCCTTGGTATGGAAGTATACGGATATGATCCTTTCCTTTCAGTTGACGCTGCATGGAGCCTTTCAAGCAAGGTAAAAAGAGCAGGCACAAGAGAAGAACTTGTTGCTGAATGCGACTATATAACAATCCATGTTCCCCTTAATGACAACACAAGAGGAATGTACAATAAAGAACTTTTTGAAATCACAAAGCCCGGCGCAAGACTTCTTAACTTTGCAAGAGGCGGAATCGTTGATACAGCAGCTTTAAAAGAAGCTATCGACAAGGGAATCATCACAGAGTACATAACAGACTTCCCCGATGCCGAAGTTATCGAGCTTGACAACGTAATCTGCATCCCTCATCTTGGAGCTTCAACACCTGAAAGTGAAGAAAACTGCGCAGAGATGGCAGCTCTTGAGCTTAAACAGTATCTTGAATACGGAAACATCAAGAACTCAGTAAACTTCCCCGCTTGCAGCATTCCTTACACAGGAAAAGCAAGACTTGCTATACTTCACAGAAACATAAAAGGTATGGTAGGTGCCGTTGCAAACGCAATTTCCGATGAAGGACTTAACATCGATAACATGGTAAACAACAATAAGGGTGAGTATGCATACACACTTATCGACCTTGATACATTCGATGGAAAACAGGATGACATCGCAGCTAAGCTTGCAAAGGTTGAAGGCATACTTAAAGTAAGAATCGTAAAAGTTGCTTAAGAGAGGGCTGAAAATATGGCTGTAATAAGACAGTTTAAGGCCATAAGGCCTACTCCTGAAATGGCTGAGAAGGTTGCGGCTCTTCCCTATGACGTTGTAAACAGTGAAGAAGCGGCTGAAATGGTCATTGGAAATCCCTATTCATTTCTTCATGTGGATAAGGCTGAAATAGACCTTCCTGCGGGAACAGATATATATTCTCCTGAAGTTTATGAAAAAGCAAAGTCCAATCTTGAAAAAATGATAACTGACGGAGTGCTTGTCCAGGATGAAAAGCCTATGCTTTATGTATATGAGCTTACAATGGACGGCAGAAGCCAGACAGGACTTGTTGCCTGCACATCAATAGATGAATATATGCAGGGAATAATAAAGAAGCATGAGCTTACAAGGGAAGATAAGGAACAGGACAGAATACGCCACGTTGATATATGCAACGCCAATACAGGCCCCATTTTCCTGGCCTATAGAACAGTTGATGAAATATCTGAAATTGTTGATAATGTAAAGAAAAATGCTCCTGTATATGATTTTACGGCTGAGGACGGAATCATTCACAGAGCATGGATAATAGATAACGAAGAGACAATAAACAGACTTGTAAAGCTGTTTAAAGATGTTCCTAATCTCTATATTGCCGACGGACATCATAGAAACGCTTCAGCCGCAAAGGTTGGCTTAAAGCGCAGAAATGAGAATCCCAACTATACAGGCGATGAGGAATTCAACTATTATCTTGCTGTTATATTCCCTTCTGACCAGCTCAAAATTCTTGACTATAACAGAGTAGTTAAGGACCTCAATGGTCTTTCTGAAGAGGAATTTATCAAAAAGCTTTCAGAAAAATTTGACATAGTCGAGACTGAAGGCAGAGCAAAACCTGATAAAGCATACGATTTCGGAATGTATATGGACGGAAAATGGTATATGCTTACAGCTAAGGACGAGATAAGATCAAAGGACGCTGTAAAAGGTCTTGACGTATCAATCCTTCAGGATAATGTGCTTATTCCTATTCTTGGCATAGGCGATATAAGAACAGATAAGAGAATTGATTTCGTCGGAGGAATAAGAGGCCTTGGCGAGCTTGAAAAACGCGTTGACAGCGGAGAGATGAAGGTTGCATTTGCAATGTATCCCACATCCATCGAGCAGCTTATGACAATTGCCGATGAAAATAAAATAATGCCGCCTAAATCAACTTGGTTTGAGCCAAAATTAAGAAGCGGACTCTTTATTCATTCTTTAGATTAAAAATCGAGAATAAGACAAATAATAGTGATGTGCCTTATGGCACATCACTTTTTATTTTGGAGGTGCTGGCAATGAACAGATTTGTTGACGGTATGCTTATCGGAGGAATGGCTGTAGCAGCGGGAGCATATTTTGCGGTTAAAAATAAGGATAAGGGCCGTAAACTTATGCAGAATGGAAAAGACGTTCTTAATAAGGCTGAAGACTATATCGATATGGCCGAAAAGAAAATGTTCTAAGAATTCAATTTGGAACGGACGCATTATGCGTCCGTTTTAAATTGGCATTATAGGGGCAATAAACCGTGATTTGTCTTTACTTTTGGGCTTGCAGCGGTTAATATAAATAAGGACAGATGATAAATTTATTTGGAGGTAACAAAATGGAAGTAAGAACAAGATTTGCACCCAGCCCCACAGGTTATATGCATATCGGAAATTTAAGAACAGCACTTTACGAATATCTTATCGCTAAATCAAAGGGCGGAAAGTTTATTCTTAGAATTGAAGATACCGACCAGGAAAGAAAAGTGGAAGGTTCCGTTGATGTAATATATAAGACACTTGCAATGACAGGCCTTAAGCATGACGAAGGTCCCGATGTAGGCGGAGAATATGGCCCCTATGTTCAGAGCGAAAGAATGGGTATGTATATGAAATATGCCCTTGAGCTTGTTGAAAAGGGAAAGGCTTATTACTGCTTCTGTACAAAGGAAAGACTTGATTCCCTTAAGGAAAACAATGAGCAGGGAGACGCCTTTGCAAGATATGACAGACACTGTCTTGGTCTTTCAAAGGAAGAAATAGAGAAAAACCTCGCTGAAGGAAAACCCTTCGTTATCCGTCAGCTTATGCCCAGAGAGGGGACAACTACATTTAACGATGTGGTTTACGGCTCAATAACAGTTGACAATAATGAGCTTGATGACCAGATACTTATTAAATCAGATGGTTTCCCCACATACAATTTCGCAAACGTAATCGATGACCATACAATGAACATCACTCACGTTGTAAGAGGTAGCGAGTATCTTTCATCAACACCTAAATACAATCTTCTTTATGATGCATTTGGATGGGATGCGCCTGAATATATCCACCTTCCTCCAGTAATGAGAGACGCTCAGCATAAGCTTTCAAAACGCCACGGAGACAAGTCCTTTGAGGACCTTGTAAATGAAGGATATCTTGTGGACGCCATCGTAAACTATATAGCCCTTCTTGGCTGGAGCCCTTCCGACAATCAGGAAATATTCACAATGGACGAGCTTATTGAGAAGTTTGATGTTGCCGGCATAAGCAAATCACCTTCAATATTCGATATAAAGAAGCTCACATGGATGAACGGCGAATATATGAAAGCCATGGATTTTGATAAATACTGGGAGCTTGCTGAGCCCAGATTAAAAGAAGCAATTAAGACAGAAGGAATTGACCTTAAGTTTGTTGGAGAACTTCTTAAAACAAGACTTGAGACACTCAATGACATACCTTCTCTCATTGACTTCATAGATGAGCTTCCTGAGTATTCAACAGAGCTCTATATCCATAAGAAGATGAAGACAACGGAAGAAATTTCCCTTGAGAGCCTTAAGGCTGTTCTTCCTGTGCTTGAGGCACATACAGAATGGACAAACGACAGCCTTTATGAAAGACTTATGGCCCTCGCTAAGGAGAAAGAACTTAAAAACGGACAGATACTCTGGCCCGTAAGAACAGCTCTTTCAGGAAAACCTTCATCACCCGGAGGAGCAACAGAGCTTGCAGTAATACTTGGAAAAGAAGAAACATTAAAGAGAATAGAAAAAGGCATAGAGCTTCTTCAGAATAAACTTCAGTAAAAAACAACGGATACGAAAGGCGGGATAATATGAAAGCTCAGAATAAAGACCGTTCAAGACTCATAGCGGCTGCAATGCAGAAGATACCCTGTGATTTGACCATAAAAAATATAAGGCTTGTTAACGTACTTACGGGTGAAATATATCCCGCTGAAGTCGATATAATTGACGGTACCGTTGTCAGGGTAAGGGAAGAAGGAGAAACAACTGCTCTTGAGAGCAAATCCGTTTATGACGGAGAAGGAAATTTCCTTATTCCCGGATACATTGATACCCATATCCATATAGAATCATCAATGATGATACCCGAAAACTTTGGCAGGGCAGTAGTAACCTGGGGTACAACTACCGTATGTACTGACCCCCATGAAATCGGCAATGTTATGGGTATTGACGGTATAAAGTTTATGCTTGAAAACGGCAGAAAGACAGCCGTAAGGCATTATGTGCTGGCGCCTTCATGTGTTCCCGCTGTTCCGGAACTTGAAAGCTCGGGTGCGGAATTTACAGCCGAGGAAATTGGACAAATACTTGATATGGATGACGTTATCGGCATAGCCGAGATAATGGACTTTGTCGGAATCTATAATGACAACGACAGAATGCATAAAATAGTAGACGAAGGAATCAAGAGAGATGTTTTCCTTCAGGGCCATTCTCCCAGAGTAAGCGGAAAGGAACTGGCTGCCTACATAATCGGAGGACCCAAATCCGACCACGAAGGCACGGATGCCAAAGAAATACGAGAAAAACTCAGAAACGGAATGCATGTAAATCTGCGTTCCAGTTCAATAATAGATGCACTGCAGGGACAGGTAGACGGTATCAGCGGACAGCTCTGGCATGACAACGTGTCTATATGCTCCGACGATATCCACGCCAAAGACCTGCTCACATCGGGAAATATAAATTCAGTCATAAGAAAGCTTGTCAAGAAGGGAGTAAACCCCGTTGAAGCCATAAAGATGGGCACCCTTAACGCGGCAAAGGAATATAAATTTGATGACCTTGGCGCCATAGCTCCCGGATATGCGGCTGATATGCAGATAGTTGAAAGCCTTGACGGCGAGAAGCCCAAAGCTGTATTCATCGGAGGGCAGCTGGTGGCCGAAAACGGAAAATATGTTGCCGACGATGACTATACACCCGTTGAAAAGCCTGCAAATACTGTAAATATGCCACAGATAAACGGCCCCGAGGACTTTATACTTAAGGCACCGGAAAACTGCGGAGAAAAGACAAACATAAGAATACTTACAAGGGAAGGCGGAAACGCTGCCATAAAACAGGGTAAGGTTGTTGAACTTCCCGTAAAGGACGGCGCGATATCCCTTGAGGGAGAAGAAGGAATGCAGTTTGTATGCGTAGCCAACAGATATGGCTCAGGCAGCAAAAATGTGGCCGTTATGGACTGCTTTGACCTTAAATACGGCGCAATGGCAACTACGGTTTCCCATGACAGCCATAACTTCACCGTTTTTTATAAAGACATTGAAAGCGCATGGGCCTGTGCCGAATATATGAAGAAAAACGGCGGCGGAATGTGTGCGGCTAAGGACGGAAAGGTAATAGGAGCCCTTAACCTGCCCGTTGCGGGACTTATGAGCCTTAAGGACTGCGAGAGCCTGAGTGCGGAAATAGAGGATATGGAGAATGTGCTCAAAGGTATGTGCGGCGAAGATTTTTCACTGCTTATGCTGGTAGTATTTTCACTTCCCGTTCTGCCGGGACTTACGCTTACGGATAAGGGAATGATAGACGGTCTTACTCAGACTTTTGTAGATATGTTTTAAAACTTGACGGCGTTTATAGACCTAAAAGCCAGGTGTTTAAACGCCGTTTATTACTTTTATCTTAAATACTTTTCGCGATGTTGACATAAAAGGCAATGAATTGTAAAATAAGAGGATAAAATGAATTATAGTGGATCATTATGTAGTTAAGCAGATGTTGACACAGTTATATTACCGGAGGGATAATAAAAACATGGACGATAACATGAATAACAGAGAAAATGAGAACGAGAACGTTGAGAGTTCTTTTGGTTCAAGTGAGTACTATAAGAAACTTTATAATGATTTCCCCGAAGATGTTGCCGAAATGCTTATCGGTACACATCCCCTTATGAAAAAGGAAGTCAGTGAAGAACTTACACACAGCATCAAAATCAAATCTGCGAGAGAAAAGAACCGCAGAGCCGTAAGCGAGAGCCTTGAAAATGAGGAAGAAACAGCTGAAAACAGCGCGGCAGTAAATGATGCTGAACCCGTATCAGCTTCAAAGGACCCCGTTGAAAGAAACGAAGAGCCTGAAGAAGATGCAGGAATTGATGATTATGTAGGAGATATAACAAACTTTACAAAAGGGCTTGTTACACCTTCTTCAAAGAGACAGAGAGCAGAGAGCGCTCCTGCTAAGGAAGAAAAAGACGATACACCTAAAAGCGAGGACGACATCACAGCCGAGAAAGTAGCTAGAATGCTTGGCGGCGTAGATGTTGAACCTGTTGACGAAGACGAATATGACGACTTTGAAGAGCCTGAATATGAAGAAAAGCCCAAAAAGAAAGTAAAGAAAGAAGAAAAACAGCCTAGAAAGAAAAAACAGCGCAGAAATATCGAGGAGAAAGACCTTGAGCTTTCAAATATCGATAAGCAGGCAAGCCTTAATGAGCTTTTCAGAGAAGACGACGACTACTATGAAGAAAAACATTCAGGAAACAGCGTTGTCAGAATAGTTATAGTAGTTGCAGCTATAGTTGTTCTTGCATTCTTTATCTATAAGGTAGCTTCTCTTTCAGGACAGGTATCAAAACTTAACGAGCAGGTAGAATCATACAAGACAATGGAAACAGAGTATGAACAGCTCAAGCTTGACAACCTCAGCCTTACAGAGCAGGTAGAAAACCTTCAGGCACAGCTTGGCGGCGGTACAACAGAAGGTACTGACACTACAGAAACTACAACAAACAATACAGGAAGCTCTTCAACAGGCTCCTCAACAAATACAGGAAGCTCTTCTACTACAGCATCATCAAACAGCGGTGCAAGAACATATACTGTTCAGGCAGGAGATACTTACTGGGGAATTGCAACAAAGATGTATGGCAACGGTTCATACTATGAAAAGATTCTCAGCGCTAACGGACTTACTGAAAAAGACACAATCAGAGAGGGTATGACACTTACTATACCCGCAGCGTGATTCGGAGGGGTATAATGTACCTTGATTTGGAAGGCAAAACTCTGGCTGAGCTTCGTGAAGAAGCAAAAAAACTCGGCATAAAGAGAGTCAGCGGAGTTAAAAAAGACGAATTAGTTAAAAACATAAAAATCGCGATTCACGAGATAAATGTTTCGGAAGCGGCAGAAAAGGCTCAGGAAAAAATTCCTGAGCCTCCTGTTCCCGAAGGCGATGAAAGCGAAGGCATACTCGAAATAATGGCTGACGGATACGGATTTTTACGTACCGAAAATTTCGAGCAGGGAGACAATGATATTTACATATCCCAGTCACAGATAAGACGTTTCAATCTGAGGACGGGAGATAATGTAAAGGGAATAACAAGACAGGCCAGGGAAGGCGAAAGGTACGGAGCGCTCCTTTATGTTAAAAGCGTAAATGGAGACAATCCGCAGAAGGCCGTCGGAAGACCTGTATTTGAAAACCTTACTCCCATTTATCCGTCTGAAAAGCTTAGGCTTGAAACATCGCCGGACGAAATAAGCGGAAGGATAATCGACCTGGTGGCACCCATAGGAAAGGGCCAGAGAGGAATGATTGTGGCTCCTCCCAAGGTCGGAAAAACTATCCTTCTTACAAAGATGGCAAATGCCATAACAAAAAATCACAGTGAGGTAAGCCTTATAATGCTCCTCATTGATGAAAGACCCGAAGAAGTTACGGACATACAGCGTTCCATAGAGGGAGAAAATGTGGATATTGTTTATTCCACCTTTGATGAAAAACCCGAACACCATAAACTCGTTGCGGAAATGGTTCTTGAAAGAGCCAAGAGAATGGTGGAGCAGGGAAAGGATTTGGTAATACTCCTTGACAGCATAACAAGGCTTTCAAGGGCATACAACCTGATAATCCCTCCCAGCGGAAGGACACTTTCCGGAGGTCTTGACCCTTCGGCCCTCTATTTCCCCAAGAAGTTTTTCGGTGCGGCAAGAAATATCGAAAACGGCGGAAGCCTGACGGTCCTTGCCACAGCGCTTATAGATACGGGAAGCAAGATGGACGAAGTAATATTCGAGGAATTTAAGGGCACAGGCAATATGGAGCTGGTGCTGGACAGAAAGCTTTCCGAAAGAAGAATATTCCCTGCCATTGACGTTAATAAGAGCGGTACAAGAAGGGAAGAACTTCTTCTTACAAAGGAAGAGCTTGAGGCTATGTACTCCATGAGGAAGATGTCCGGAAATTCAAATGCAGCCGAGACAACACCCTTTGTCATCGACCTTATGAAAAAAACAAAGGACAACAATGCTTTTGTGGAAAGAATTTTGCAGATGGAGAAAAATATTGCTAAATAGTATCTTGCAAGAAGCAAAAGTATATGATATAATCTGTTTGTTGTCTGTAAATAGACCTAAAAGTGCGTACTATTGATCAACAAATATATAAAATGAGGTGAAAAAAATGAAGAAAGGTATCCATCCCGATTACAAACAGGTAACGGTTAGATGTCACTGTGGAAATGAGTTCGTAACAGGCTCAACAAAAGATGAAATCACAGTCGAAGTTTGCTCAAAGTGCCATCCGTTCTATACAGGAAGCCAGAAGCTTTTGCTTGAAAGCGGCGGTCGTGTTGAGAAGTTCAACAAGAAATATGGCAGAAAGTAATTTTAAAATTAAGGGGAGGCGTATTGATGCCGCCCCTTTTTGCGTATTAAGGAAGTGTTTTGATGAGTAAAACTTATTACGGCGGACAGGCTGTTATTGAAGGCGTTATGATGAAGGGAAAAAACATCTACGCCACGGCTGTGCGTACGCCCGAAGGAGATATTGCTGTCGATAAAAAGGATAATATTACCATTCTGGGTAAATATAAACTTTTCACTTACCCGATATTCAGAGGAATGTCGGCTTTTTTGGATTCGCTCATAATCGGAACAAAAATCCTTATGCAGAGCGCCCTTATCGCCGGTGAGGAAATAGATGAGGAACCTTCGGAATTTGAAAAAAAGCTCAGAAATAAATACGGGGACAAGCTTAATGACTATTTGATGTATTTCAGTGTGTTTGTTTCGGTAATAATAGCTCTGCTCCTGTTTTTTATGCTGCCCGTATGGCTTGGAAGCTTTTTCAACCGGTATTTAACGGGAACATATATGCTTGGCATAATCGAAGGACTTCTGAGGATAGCTATTTTTCTTATATATATGTATCTTATATCCAGAATGAAGGATATCCAGCGTGTTTTCCAGTACCACGGTGCAGAGCATAAGACTATTAACTGCTATGAGGCGGGAGACGCTCTTACACCCGAAAACGTAAGAAAACATACAAGAATGCATAGAAGATGCGGAACAAGCTTTATGCTTATAGTTATGGTCGTAAGTATGATAGTTTTTGTATTTGTGCGTACCGATGACATAGTTTTAAGAATGATAAGCAGAATAGTTCTCGTGCCTTTTATTTCCGGAATCAGCTATGAGATAATAAAGTGGGCGGGAAGAAGCGACTCCGTTATCGTAAGGATAATAAGCGCTCCCGGTATGTGCCTCCAGAGACTTACAACGGCCGAGCCCGATGACGATGAGATAGAGTGTGCCATAGCAGCCCTTGTTACGGTACTTAAGGAGGAAGAGCCTGAAGCTGTTCCCTCATATTCCGGCAATTGGAGATATATAGCTTCGGAGGCCTGAAATGAAAATCAGAGAATGTGTTAAATACGGGGCCGATGTTTTAAAAAACGCCGGCCTTGAAGAATATAGATTTGAATCCGAATATCTTCTTGCGGAATGCCTTGGCATAGAGAGGATAACGGTTATAACCGACGGTGAGCGTGAGCTTGATAAAGCTCAGGAAGAAAAGTTTTTGAATATGGTCTCAAGACGCTCAAAAAGAGAA
>CABPCX010000024.1 GCA_902406135.1 uncultured Eubacteriales bacterium | reverse complement strand
AGTTTTCCGCCTCCGAATATGGATATTATAAGGGGCAGGTAGAAAAATATCATACCTATCCAGGCAAACATTATGTTAAAAAAGCCGAGGGTAAAATATATGGGTGTAACTATCCAAAGATAGTCATACCAGTGTTTTTTATTGTTTTTCATTTCTCCTGACCCTCCCTTAATACGACTTCTATAACGCCGGCAGGACATTCCGCCGCGCATTTTCCACAGCCTACACATACGGAATCGTCAACGACTGCGGTAACTCCTTTCCATACGGACACCGCACCAAGGGGACAGACCTTTACACAGCAGCCACAGGCTACGCAGTTTTTTCCTATGACAGCATATTTTTTTGATGGCATAAAAAATCCTCCTTATGAGATTTATCAAGTGGGATAAATATATCAGAAGGAGGTTTTTTTTACAATGGTTTAATGTGACCTTGTTACATTAGGCTTAAATGTATTCGTATTTCTTTCGGTAGATTATAAAGCAGAGTACCGATATACATAAAGTAAGGGCTTCCGCTAAGGGTACTGACAGCCATATACCATTTACTCCCGCTATTATAGGAAGAAGCAGTATGCAGGCAGATAAAAATCCGAATGTACGCAGAAACGATATAAGGGCAGATATGAGGCCGTTTGAAAAGGCCGTAAACATTGATGAGGCAAAAATATTGAAGCCCGAAAGAAGGAATGTCAGGGTAAATATTTTCCAGCCTTCATCGATTATTCTTTTTACATTGTTGCCGTCGCGCACAAAAATTCCCGTTATGGCGTCTTCCAAAACTATACTCAGGAAAAACCAGAGTATGGAGTTAAGGACTATGAATATGAGGCTTATTTTTATTGTCTTTTTAAGGGCTGCCGTATCCTGGCGTCCGTAGTTATAGCTTATGACAGGGGCTATGCCTCCGGAATATCCCATATATACTGCCGTTAGAAGAAACTGGGCATAGAGGGCAACCGTTATGGCGGCCACGCCGTCCTCTCCAACAATCTTCATCATCATAAGGTTAAAGAGGAAGGTGGTAACTCCGTTGGCAAGATTAGTTACCATTTCCGATGAGCCGTTAAAGCAGGCGGAAAGAAGTACTTTAAATTCTGCCTTAGGTTTTTCAAAACATAAGAGGCCGTCACGTTTTACTGCGAAATATACAACTCCGAAAACCGCCGGTATGGCATATCCGATACCCGTTGCCACAGCCGCACCCTTTATGCCAAGTCCCAATACCGCCATAAAAAGCCAGTCCAGTATTACATTGGCCACTCCTCCGTCCACGACAACAGCCAGCCCCAGTTTGGGTTTTCCGGCTGCTGGGAAGAAGCAGGTAAAGAGCATCTGCAGTACGGCGAAGGGTGCCGCAAGGGAAAGTACGGATATGTAATCCACACAGTAATCATAGAGGGCAGGGGTTGAGCCCAGGACATTTGAAAGGGGTCCTGCCAGAGAAAATCCCAAAATTCCGGAAATAACTCCGACAGCAATACCAACCGCGACTATGAATGTAAATCTCTGTTTTGCTTCCATTATTCGGCCTTCACCCAGATTTGTGGCTATGACGGCACTGCCGCCGGTGCCAAGCATTATCGAAACGCCTATAAGCAGGCTTATGACGGGAAAAACTATATTTACCGCCGATAAGGCGTCGGTGCCTATTATATTTGATATAAATACACCATCCACCATCTGGTATATGGCCATAAATACCATCATTATAATGGTCGGTATGGTAAATTTCATTACGCTTTTAAAGTTAATATTACTTATCAGTGCCGCTTCCATTTTCTATCTCTCCTGTATAAATATCCGTAAATGAATCGAGTATTCTGCAGAAAGACGCAATTTCTTCACTGCTGTAGATTTGATTGAGCTCGTCAACTGCCTTTTCAAAGGCAGTGTCGCAGGTCTTATATATTTTTGCCGCAGAGGTAGAGGGCCGCAGAGTAAAACTTCTTTTGTCGGTTTCGCTTTCGACCCTGTCCACCAGACCCTGTTTCATTAATTCGGATACCTTGGAGGTAACTGCCGATTTTGAAACATTCAGCATTTTAGCCAGCTTTGAAGGTGTGGGATTATCGCCGTATGCTATAAGGTCCATATAGAGCAGGCTGTTATAGGTTATACCCGAAAACTCTTTGCCGTTGCTCAGACGTTTGAGCTCACTTAAGGTTACTTTATAGTAGTATCTGTCTAAGGCTTCCTTTAACATATCATTCCTCCAAATAAAAAAAGTTAAGCAAACTTAATTAAGTTTGCTTAACTAATTTAACACATATATGTTTATCTGTCAACTGCTTCAAAGTCAATGGTCCTTGCCATTAAGTCGACATTTTTAACGGTAACGGTCATTTCATTGCCGGGATATATCTTTTTGCCCGTATGAACACCTTCGACGCGCATATTTTTTTCGTCATAGCGGTAGAAATCATCTACCATGGATTCCATGGGCACAAGACCTTCCACAGTGTTTGGAAGCTCAACAAATACTCCAAAGGAAGTGACACCTGATACAATGCCTTTGAATGTTTCTCCGATGTGGTCAGCCATATACTGTACCTGTTTAAGTCTGTCTGCCTCACGCTCGGCTTCTTCGGCATTTCTTTCGGTTTTTGAACTGTGCTCGCAAACCTCAGGGAGTATGGCCTCATAATGATTCAGCCTTTTTTCATTCAGTTTTCCGTCAATGGCTTCCTTGATTATCCTGTGTATCTGAAGGTCAGGGTATCTCCTTATGGGTGATGTGAAGTGGCAGTAATATTTTGCCGCAAGACCGAAATGTCCGAGGTTTTCGGGCATATATTTAGCCTGTTTCATACTTCTTAAGGCTACCCTGCTTATTATCCTTTCCTCGGGTTTGCCCTTTACGCTCTCAAGCAGGTCGGCTATGGCCTTCGGATGTATGCCTTCTTTGAAACTGCCCTTGAGACGGTATCCGAATCCGTATATAAACTGGGAAAGGTCCTTTATTTTTTCGCTGTCGGGAGTTTCGTGGTTACGGTATACAAAGGGTATATCCCTCCAGAAAAAGTCCTCAGCTATGGTCTCGTTGCATATAAGCATAAATTCCTCGATAACACTCATGGCAGTGTTTCTTTCACGGGGTCTTATATCAATGGGGTGGCCGTTGGAGTCCAGCTTTATTTCACATTCGGGCAGGTCAAAGTTTACCGAGCCGTGTTTTCTTCTCTTTTCAAGAAGTATGTTTCTAAGCTCTGCCATTAAATCAAATTTTTCAAAGAGGAAACCGTATTCCTGCTCATATCTGCTCCTGTCACCCTCAAGAATGTCATTGACTATGTTATAGGTCATTCGTTTGTCGGAACATATAACACTTTTTACAACCCTGTGGTTTGTTACGTTTCCGCCAAAATCAATATCCATTATGCAGCTTAAGGCAAGTCTGTCCGAATTGGGATTCAGGGAGCATATACCGTTTGAAAGCTTATGGGGAAGCATGGGTATTACCCTGTCCACCAGATACACGCTTGTTCCTCTCTTTAAGGCTTCCTTATCCAGGGGAGAGTTTTCAGTAACATATTCCGTAACGTCGGCTATATGCACTCCGAGAGTATAGCCTTTTTCCGTTTTCTCAATGGATACGGCATCGTCAAAGTCCTTTGAGTCGTCGCCGTCTATTGTTACCGTAAGTACGTCCCTTAAATCTTCTCTGCCGGCTATAAGACTTTCGTCAATCTTATCGGGGTCAATATTTTTAATCTGTTTCATTACCGCATCGGGAAATTCCGTGGGCAGGTCAAACTGAAGGGCAACGGAAAGTATATCAACTCCGGGGTCATCGGCGTGGCCGAGTATTTCCGTTACAACACCTTCTGCATTGCTTCTGCCTTCTGCGCGCTTTGTTATTTTAACGACTACCTTATGTCCCGAAACTGCGCCTTTGGTTTTTCCTTCGGGGATAAATATGTCTCGGCCTTCTTTTTTATCGTCTGGTATGACAAAACCGTAGCCTTTTACGGCGTCGAAGGTTCCGACTATCCTTGAGGAACCCTTTTCAAGTATTCTCAGTATCTCGCCTTCCGAGCGGCGGCCGTCTCTGGACTCCTCGGTTATTTTTATAAGCACCTTATCCTTATTCATGGCGCCGTTTACCCTGTCGGGCGGGATAAATATATCGCTGTCACGGCCTTCAATTTTTACAAAGCCGAAACCTCTGGCGTTTCCAGTAAAATATCCGGGATAAATATTCATCTTTGCGGCAGGCATAAGCTTGCCTTTTTTTGTTATTACTATGGAGCCTTCCGCTGAAAGCTCGTTTATTATATCCTGAAAAAGCGGCATATCCTCTGCCGGCACATCCAGCATAAGGGCCATCTCATGGCTTTTGAGAGGAATGTATTCCGCGCTGTTTATATATTCTTTTATCCTGTTTTTGCGCTCTGACAGCAGAGCGTTGTTTTTTTCCATAAAAACACCTCCTGTTCGATTTTTTATAACTATATTTTTGATTATTTCCTGCGTAAAATATACTGTAAATAAAATAATGGCCGGTGTAACGCACCGGCCATTTAGTTTGTGATTAAATAAAGCTTATAACAAGGGCAATTATCATAAATACAGCACCAAGTATCTTTGTAAGTCTTGAAAGGCTGCCTTCCATTGAGTTGCCTTTATTTCTGCTCCAGTATGAATCGCTTGAGCTTGCTGCGGCACTTACTGCGCCAAGACCAGCTGAACGGTTTGACTGAAGAAGAACTATTATACATAAAATCACACCGATTATTGCCAGAATAACAGATAAAACTGTTGTCAACATTTCCAAAACCTCCCTGTTAATTTGCGTCACTTACGATATTCTAGCATAAAATATCACTAAGAGCAACAGACATTTATTAAAAACTGCGATTTTACAGTAATTTTAATAATTTTTCAATGTTTTCGGAGCTTCCGAGAATCATAAGATGATCGTTTGCATCTATCATATAGTCGGCTGTGGGAAGCATTGTTACTCTTCCGTCAGGATGCTTTACGCCGAGGATGCTGATATTGTGTTTACGTCTGATGTTTGAGTCAAGAATAGTTTTGCCTGCCCATTTTGCAAGGGGAGGTATTTCGTATACCGAATAATCATGAGTGAGTTCAATATAGTCAAAAACATTGTTTGCTGAAAATCTCTTTGCTGTTTTTTCAGCTATATCCTTATCGGGATAGATGACTTCGTCAGCGCCGTTTCTGAGAAGGAATTTAGCGTGGATATCACGGCTTGCCTTGCTTACAACATATTTTGCGCCCAGGTCTTTTAAAAGACTTGTTATCTCAAGACTGCTCTGGAAGTTTGAACCGATGCATACGAAACATATATCATAGTTTCTTACACCGATACTTTTAAGTATTTCGGGATTTGTGCAGTCTCCTATAAGTACGCTTGTAACTATTGGAGCAAGATCCTCAACTGATTTCTCATCATTATCGATTATCATTACTTCATTGCCTAAATCAACTAGATTCTTGCATAAATGATGGCCAAAACGGCCCATTCCGATTAATAATACAGACTTCATAATTCCTCCGTTAATTTTAACCAACTGTTATTTTTTCTTCAGGCAGCGATATGTGAGCCGCCGATTTTCTCTCTGTAAAGGCAAGGGCAAATGTCATACTTCCGACCCTTCCGCAGTACATAAGAAGAGAAATAATTATTCTTGATGCATCAGTAAGTTCTCGGGTTATGCCAGTTGACATACCTACGGTGCCTATTGCCGAGTAAACTTCAAAAAGAACGTCGCTTATGAGTGCGTTGTTCTGAAGGTGGCAGATGGCAAGGGTTCCGGCAAGTCCAAGCATAAGATTTATACATATAATAACGCCAGCTTTTTTAACAGTGGCATCATTGATGCGTCTTTTAAATATGTTGCAGTCGTTTCCGCTGCGGAGATTGCTCCAGACGTAGAAGATAATTGTAGATACCGTTGTTGTTTTAACACCGCCGGCTGTAGAACCGGGGCTTCCTCCGATGAACATAAGTATAATCGTGAGGAGTTTGCTGCTTGATGTAAGCGAAGCGGTATCTATGGTATTAAATCCTGCCGTTCTTGCGGTAACCGAACTGAAAAGTGAGGAAAGTATCTTTCCTTTGACACTCATATCGGCCATAAGGTTGTTTCTTTCGAATATGTAGAAAAGAAACGCACCGCCGAAAATAAGAAAAGCAGTTGTGGAAAGAACTATTTTTGTATGGAGCATATACTTCTTGAAATGAAGGCCATGCTTTGAAATGTCGTCCCATACAATAAAGCCTATACCACCGATTACAATAAGAGACATAATAGTCACGTTGATTATTATGCTGTCATATTCGGCTGTAAATGAACTGTAAAGAGCTTTATAACCCATAAGGTCAAAACCGGCATTACAGAAAGCGGAGATGGAATGGAACACCCCGTAGTAAATACCTCTGAGAAGACCTAATCTTGGAACAAAAAAGATTGAGAGTATTACAGCACCTGCAAGCTCAAACATTATTGTTCCCATAAATATTTTACGAACAAGTTTGACTACTCCGCCAAGCTGAATGGAGTTGACACTTTCTCTTATAAGTGTTCTCTGCTTAAGGTCGATATTTCGGTTGAGGGCCATGGCGAAAAGCACGCCGATGGTGACAAAACCAAGACCGCCAATCTGTATAAGCGTTATTATTACAAGCTGGCCAAAGAGTGTCCAATGGGTGTAGGTATCAACCACTACAAGGCCCGTAACACAGGTCGCACTGGATGCTGTGAACAAGGCAGGTATGAACCCAATGCTCTGTCCGTCTCGTGAGGCAAAGGGCAGCATAAGCAGCAGGGTTCCGGTTAGAATTACAATAAAAAAGCCCAGGGCAATGGTCTGTGCCTGAGAAAATTTTTTAAGTTTTTTTGTCATCTCTGAAATCCTCGATATATTTAATTTTCCATTCGCCTATATTATATACTATATAATAAAAAAAGCAAGAAAACTTTTTGTTTTTTTTAAAAGTCTTTTATATGTAAACTAAGTTGTAATAATGAAGATTTTTAGGCGCAGAAATGACTTATATTCTGCGCCCGAAAGCCGTTTGAAACATCCGCGCTTTTTCTGCCGCCCCAAATGCCACGGATGTTAAACTAACAGTCGGTTTTTGGAATATTTTTTCATTATTAATTATGGGATTTGTGTGGTAAAATCATGAAAAGTGTAACGGGCACCGTATTTTATCAGGAATGTTAAAACTTACAATAATATTAAGAACAATGCCCATTTGTTGCTTTTTAGTGCCCGGACAATATATAATGGACTTAGTGATTGACATAATTTTTAAAAACTTTTTATTTAGGAGGAAATTTTATGAAAAAGAGATTTATAGCCCTTGCCACAGCGGCTATGTGTATGGCGGGAAATATAAATACTGTATTCGCATCAAGATTTGCGGATATCAATGATGTTCCCTGGCCCGGTGCCGCTCAGTATATTGACGAGGCAGCCTCCCTCGGACTTATGTCAGGATATACGGAAAACGGCAAACAGCTTTGCAAAGCAAGAAATAATGTAACTTATAATGAGGCAGTGCAGTTTATGTACAGCATTATGTGCTCATATAACAGCGCTAATAAAACATCAGCAGCTACAATTTCAAAATGGACAAGCACCATGCAGGCTAACAATATCCCTACATGGGCTTATGAAAGCACAGCTTATGCCCTTGAAAACGGTATTCTTTCTTCAAGCGACCTGAAGATTTTTATGGCTAATGCTTCAACACAGAATAACGCAAGACGTGAAGATGTAGGCGTTATATTCGGAAAGGCACTTTCAAAAATATATCAGGCAAATCCTTCAGCTACTGTTAACTATAATGATAAGAGCCAGATATCAGCTTCTTCAATTCCTTATCTTGAGCTCCTTAACAGACTTAACCTTATGGTGGGCGACGAAAACAATAACTTCAACCCCAAAAAGAACATAAACAGAGCTGAAATGGCAGTACTTGCCACAAAGACTTATAACGAGCTTAAGGGCGGCAGCTCTTCAAAACCTTCAAATCCCACTGTAAACGAGCAGGTAATCGGTACTGTTACAGATATTAGCAGCAGCTCAATTACCGTAAATACAGGCTCAACAGAAAAGAAGGTAGATGTAAGCTCATCTGTTACAGTTATGTATAACGGTGACAGCGCAAAACTTTCCGATATCAATGAGGGTGATAATGTTGTAGTTGTTGTAAACAGCGGTAAGGCTACATTCATTACAGCATACTCATCAGGTTCAACATCAGCGCTTACAAAGGGTACTATTTCAAGTATCTCCAAGTCAAGAATTACTATTCAGTCCGGAAGCAGAACAGCATCTTATAAATTTGACAAGGACTATAATAAGGTTCCCCTTACCCTTGACGGAAGATCTTCAAAGGACGTTGACGACCTTATAGACCTTGTTGATGACGGTGCATCTATCGAAGCGTCAATCACAGCAGATAAAAACGGATACGTTACAAAAATTACAGCTACAACTGCAGACAGCAGCCTTAAGGGTGAAATGTCATATCTTTCTTCTTCAAAGATAACTATTAAGAGCGGAAGCAAAGATTATTCATATTATCTTCTTGATGATACAGATGATATCAAAGTAACTATCGACGGTTCATCATCAAGCTATGATAAACTTAAGGATAAATATGATGACGGCGAAAAATATACAGTAACTCTTACTATCGATAAGGATAAGGAAGTTACAAAGATTGTGGCTGAAACATCTAAGGGAAGCCTCAGCGGCGATATGACTTATCTTTCTACATCTAAGATAACTATCAAGAGCAGCGGAAAAGAAAAATCATATTACCTTATTGATGATACTGACGATATAAGCGTTAAAATCGATGGAAAGACATCTGATTTTGATAAGCTCAGAGATAAATACAAAGATGACGAGAAATTTACAGTTACACTTACACTCAACAGCAAAGATGAGGTAACAAAGATTGATGCCAAGACAGGAAGCTCATCAACTTCAAGCACAAGCGGCTCACTTTACAGCCTCTCAAGCAGCACTATTAAAATCAAAACTTCTTCAGGCGGAACAAGAAGCTATGATATCGCTAAGGACTGCACAGTAACTATCGACGGTTCATCTTCAAGCGTTTCAAGACTTAAAGACAGATTTCATGATGATAAGCAGTACGACGTAAAACTTACACTCAACAGCAAAGATGAAGTAACAAAGATATCTGCTTCCCTTAAGGAAACAAGCAGCAGTAAGGGCGGACAGATTTACAGCGTTGATGAAGACAGAATTAGAATTAAGACTTCAGACGGCTATAAATCATATTACTTTGCTTCATCAGGCTGCGACTTTACAATTGACGGCAAGTTCGCAAGTCTCAGGACTGTAATCGACAAATACGGCGACGGCTCCAAGAGCTCAGTTAAAGCATACGTAACAGTTAACGGCGCTGACAGAGCTACTAAAGTAAAGATTGAAACAGGCGAAGAATCATCAGACTCTAAGACTGGAGAAATTACTTACCTTTCAAAATCAAGAATAAAGATAAAACTTTCAAACGGCGATACAAAGAGCTATGACCTTGCAAGCAGCGTATCTGTTTATATCGACGGCAAGTCCTCAAGCGTATCAAAACTTGAAGATAAACTTGATGATGATGAAAAATTTGAAGCAACTCTTACATTAAACAGCAGCGGCGATGTTACAAAAATCAAAGCTGAAGGAACAAAGAGCAGCGTTAAAGGAAATCTCCTTTCACTTGACGAAGATAAAATAAAAGTCGGAGAAGAATTATCAAGCGGAGTTTATACAGGAAATTCATATTACCTCGCAGGCAGCGTAACAGTTGTCGTTGACGGTGATGAAAAAGACCTTGACTGGCTTATCGGACATTATCCCGGAAGGTCATATACTGTTGAACTTTCAAGAAACTCCAGCGGAAACGTAACAAAGATTGTTGCTAAAGAAAAATAAACAATATATTAAAAAAGGCCGGTACACTTTTGTGTGCCGGTCTTTTTAGATTAAATAAAGAGCCCTGTTGTTGCGGAATAGGTTTTCCTTTGTTATAATTTATTCAAATGGTAATAAAGGGGCCGGATTTGCTATGATTGAAATACGCAGTTTAAATAAGATAAACATTGACAGACATACTCTGTCTTATTTTGCTGTAAAAACAAATGCGGAAATATTAGAACAGACGTTTTTTGCCTGAAGGGGCAGTATCCGCCTGTTTTTTTATGCGGAGAAGGAGGTAACAAAATGAAGAAAGGATTTTTTGCGGCGTTTTTATGCGCACTGATAATGGTGCTTCTGCCTGCGGCGGTGTATGCCAAGGATGGGAATTTTGGCGACGCTGACGGCTCATCAGATAACACCTACATTATCGAGGATGCCGAAGATTTAAAGGCATTCAGGGATAGAGTAAACGACGGTGAAACCGGCGCCTGCGCCGAACTCACAGCCAACATCGTACTTAATTGTGACGAAAACAACCAGTGGACGCCCATCGGATACAATAAAGGCACCGATGATAATATTCCCTACAATGGTACCTTTGACGGAAACGGCCACACCATCAGCGGAATATATATAAACACTAGCGAAGATTATCAAGGTTTCTTTGGCTATATAGACTCCAACGGCACAGTAAAAGACCTTGGAATAGAAGACAGCTGGATAAGCGGCGGCAATAATGTCGGCGGTATCGTGGGATATAGTGGCGGCACTATAGAAGACTGCTATAACACAGGAAGTGTCAGCGGCGGCAATAATGTCGGCGGCATTGCAGGTACTGCATATAGCGCAAAAGACTGCCATAACGAAGGAACAGTCAGCGGAAGCGATTGTGTCGGCGGTATCTTAGGAAGAGGCGCTGATTTGAACGGTGTTGTAAACAGGTGCTATAATACGGGAGACATCAGCGGCGAAGGAGGTGTCGGCGGCATCGCAGGAAGAAATATTCTTGGTGTAACAAACAGCTACAATACAGGAACCATCAGCGGGGAATATGCCAGCGGCATCGCAGGGGGCAGCAGGATGGGAGTTGTAAACTGCTATAACATAGGAAAAGTCGGATACAACGCTATCTCAGGAGCCCATGACATGGAAGAGTCAGCAAATAACTACTATTTAAAGGGCTGTACTTCGGAAGAAAATGATGAGGAAGAACAAACAGCAGAAGAAAAGACCTTTGAGGAATTTGCATCGGGAGAGGTGGCATATCTCTTCATGGAGAAGGGCAATAGTGAGGCTATTAAGGCTGAATGGGGACAAAGAATAGGCGATGATTTCCCTATAATTACGGACGATGAGGATTTAAGGGTATATAAAGTCACATTTATGGTAAATGGCAGGGAATATGCCGTTGCCTACGGAAACAGCTACGGAGTATTGGTAATGCCCGATGCGCCTCTGCTTTCCGGTGGAGGATTTAAATACTGGGTAGACGAAGACGGAGAGAAATTTACCAAGGACAGCAGTGTAAAGAAAAATATGACGGTTACGGCAGATAAAAATCCAAGATATGAGCTTACGGAAGGTTCTGCCCTGAGATTTGAGACCAACGGCGGTACGGAAATAAAAACCGTATACGCTGAAAAGGGAGACGTCATAGATCTGAGCGGATATGTAACTGAAAGGTCAGGATACATATTTGACGGCTGGTATACGGGAAATGACTTTGAGGAAAAAGCAGACGAAATAGAAATAGACGGCGGAATGACTGTATACGCAAAATGGATAAAGGATGAAAGCGGAGAGAGCGTAACTTCTGCGCAGACATTCACGGATGTGAGCATATTTGACTGGTACAATGAAGGAGTAATGTATGTATCCGAAAAC
>CABPCX010000023.1 GCA_902406135.1 uncultured Eubacteriales bacterium | reverse complement strand
TGGGGCACATTCCCTTTTCGGCCAGCACCAGAGCGGCAAACATTCCCGCCGGTCCGAATCCGGCTACTACGGGACGCTTTCCTTCCTTTATTTTGCCTTCGGGCAGTTCGTACTTCTTATAGGGAGAGACGGATATATCCGCTCCGCCCTTTCTCTTTTTGATGTTCTTTATTATTTTGTCTCCCTCGGCCAGCTCAACATCAACGGTGTATATGTAATGTATATCGTCTTTCTTTCTTGCGTCCAGAGATTTACGTCTTATCATAATATTTTTTATGGACATTTCCTTTATTCTGAGTTCGGCCATAACGGCCTTTTTTATATCTCTGTCCTTCAGTTTAAGCTTCATTCCGCTTATTCTTATCATAACTATTCCTCTTTTTGTCCTATAAAACTTCAGGTGAATATTGTTTATTTTCTCATATAAGCCGCATTTTTTCAAGAAAAACCTGCATTCTTTCATAAATCATAATAGGGCTCACACCGGGTAAAACCTTATCTTCGGTGTGAGCCTGCGGCTTTGGGTCCGTACATTATTTAAAGAGACCGTTATCAGCCGTTATTAATAGTTGCTTACTGTCTGTGATGTGCCGGCCATTCCTGTCGTATTGTCTCTGTAGTCTCCGGCTCCGTTTACGCCTGTCATCTGAGGGCTCATATAACCGTCAGATGCGGGGTTTGTTCCTTCAACGGTGTTTCTTCCGGTGTTTCCGTCAGTCATATCGTCAACGGTGTCTTTGATGCTGTCGCCCATTTCCCTGACCTTATTTTCGGCATCGTTCATCATATTTTCTGCGTCATTTGTCACGCTGCCCTGCTCGTTAAGGTCTGCTCCGAATGTAGGGTCAAACTGTGTGTTGTCGATGACTTCGCCGTTTTCGTCAAAATATCTGCCCGAATTATCGGCTCCCGAAGAACATCCTGTTACAAAAAATGCGGTAACTACAAGAACAGCCAGTATATATCTGAATCCCATTTTCATAACCTCCTCAAAAAAACTGAACTGCTCTATTATTTTTAGCAGGCAAAATAAAAAAATACTGTGCCATAACTGGCACAGCAGGAATTTTTTTATTATTTTATTATTCTACGGAAAGTTCTTCCTTTGTAAGTTTTCCCTTGGCGGCAAAATATTTTTTAACCATATAATCGGGGTAGTAGCTTCTTTTAGCCTTTCTCATACCCTCTATGCCCATATCCTCTTCCCTGTTGATATATTCAACGTCTTTGCACTCGTTAAGTACATACTGCTGGTTTATCATGGGGAAAAGTCCGTTTATTTCGCTGTCAGCCTTTTCGATATGGATAAGCTGGACATCTTCCCTTATCCTCTCGCCGATTGTAAAGGCCTTTATCTTTCCGTCAAGCTTTATTACTCCGCCCGTAAGTCCAAGGGCTTCCATATTTGTTATGGCAAGGACTACCGAGCGTCTTTCGTTGGAAAACTCAGTTTCTGAAAGGCCCTTGCCTTCCTTCCATTCGTCATAAACGGCTATACATTCATCATACATGGAAGGTTCAAGTCTTTTATATTCAAAATCAGGATGTTCCTGTATGAATTTGTTTATATGGTTTCTTTTGCCGTGGAGCTTTTTACCCTTAAGAGTGGCAAGTTTTTCCCTTGAATATACATAGTCCCATGAAATTTCCGCAGGCTCTATATCAAGGGAAGGGCACGCCTTTTCAAACATTTCCTTAAAGGGCTCCCAGATGTTTCTTATGATTGCTTCCTTGCCTTTGCTTTCCAGATAATCAAAGGCTCTGCATATAAGTTCTTTATAGTTGTATTCTGAGCCCTTTTTAGGTATGGGTGGCCAGAAAAATTCCGGAAAACCTTTGAAATTAAGTTTTATATATAATACGTCCTCCGAAATCGTAAACTGCATCTTTCCGTCCGCTCCCCATATAAACAGGTTGGCAAAGGAAAGGTCTGAGCAGTCAAGATTCCAAGTCTTTGTATAACTTTCTATCAGCTTTTTATCTTTGAGTTCGAAATCCCTGAATCCTGTAAGAAGGGCTTTCTTTTCAAGTGTACAACAGCTCATTAAATACCTCCAATTTTATTTTCTGTGCCACAAAGTGGCTGTCTTACACAAAACTCCTCCGTTTGTGTCCGAAATAGTTGTAATTATCTCTTTGTTATTCTCATCAATATCTCTAATGTATGTCTTTACGTCCACATCGTCTCCCGCGCGGCATTCCTTTCTGTAAAGAACATTTATTTCCGAGGGCATATATGAAGAATATACGTCATCGGGAACATCGTCAACCGCCCACTCAACATATCTTGTGTTGTTTGTATGGCCGTTGGTGTCTGTCTCGCTTCTTCTGACAACAAGGCTTTTCTCGCTGGCAAGATACTCGGCCTTTTCTGCCGGAAGCACAAATCTTCCCGGGTCAAAGGGTGCGGGAAGGTCACAGCAGTATGCATCTTCCATTTCTTCCGAAAATCTTACCGGATGTCTCTTTTCCAGGTCTAAAAATGCCCATCTTGAAGCGGCTGCAGCTATTATTTCTCCCTGGCAGTATACTTTGAAATATCTGGTTGCCTGAAGCGTACTGCCATACTTTGCCCATGTCTGTATCTCAAGATTATCTCTATATTCAGGGTATTTGTCAACCTTTATTATCCAATTAAGAACTACCCAGCCCCTTTTCATCTCAAGCAGTTTCTCCACGGGATAGCCTGCATCTTCCGTATGCTCTATGGCTGTTTCCATAAGGTATTTCACCATATTCTGCGGACTGAGCACCGCATTCATATCCGTATCATAAGAACTTACTTTAACATTCCAGGTAAATGGTTTCTGCATTTCTTTTTCCTCCGTTTTATTAAAGCATCGGGGAAATAAGTCTTGATATGGCCTCTTTTACCCTGAACCAGGGTGACCTTCTGTCATACCAATCGAGAGTTATCTCTGTGGAATTCTTGATGTCCTCCAAAAACTGTTCCTCATGCTCTCTTGTCACTTCTCTGTCATATATAAATGCGTTTGTCTCAAAGTTAAGGTCAAAGCTTCTTATATCCATATTCGCCGTTCCGACGGATGTTACAAATCCGTCGACATATACAGTTTTGCTATGGATAAATCCGTTTGTATACTGATAGCATTTCACACCGACTCTCAAGAGTTCGCCCAAGTATGACATACTTGCCCAGTAAACAAAGGGATGGTCAGGATTTGCGGGTATTATTATCCTGACATCTATTCCCGAAAGGGCCGCTACCTTTAAGGCTGTAAAAATACCTTCATCGGGGACAAAGTACGGCGTTGTGATGTAAATGTTCTTTTCAGCCTCATTCATCATCTTGAAATATCCGTTTCTTATGTTCTGCTGCATGGTGTCGGGGCCGCTGGAAACTATCTGCATCTTCACGTTTCCGTTATTGTTTTTCTCTTCGGGGAAATATTTATCGGAAAGTTCTATTTCATTGTTATATACAAAGTTCCAGTCCATTATAAATCTGAGCTGAAGCTGGTCAACGGCATCTCCCTCTATTCTTATGTGGGTATCACGCCAGTTGCCGTATCTCTTTACCTTTCCAAGATATTCGTCGCCTATGTTAAGGCCTCCGATATATCCAATTTTGCCGTCAATGACGGTTATTTTTCTGTGGTCACGGTAATTGAGCCTTGTTATAAACGGTGGAAGAAATCTTCCGACCTTTCCGCCGGCAGCTATCAGCTTTTTGAAAAAACGTCCGCTGAGGGTATTATTTCCCATTCCGTCATAGAGGAATCTTACCTCTACTCCTTCGGCGGCCTTCTTTTCCAGTTCGCTGACTATCCTTTTTCCCAGATTGTCGCCCCTGACTATATAGTATTCCATATGAATGAAATCTTTTGCGTTTCTTATATCTTCTATGAGGTCATTAAACTTTGTTTCGCCGTCAAAATATGATTTTACGGAATTTGAATATGTTATGCAGCTGCCTGAGTTTATATGAAGATAAGCCAGGTCATTGAGATGCTTGCTGTCTATTATATCTATTCTTCCTTCTATGGCCTTCCTCTGAGCGCTTATCATCATACTGTATTTATCCATCTCGCTCATATAGCCGTAGTAGGTTCCAAAGTCATTTTCGGCTTTTCTTCTGAACATTTCTTCTTTTTTGGCTTCACGGCCGAATATAAGATAGCAGAAGAATCCCAAAATAGGCACAAAAAGTATGACCATAAGCCATGCCCATGTGCTGGCCGGATTCCTGTGCTCAAAGAAAACCGTAAGGCCTGCAAGAATAACATTGGCAAAAAGCAGCACCAGCAGTATCACAGCTATTATGTTCTGTATCGGCATATGAAACCTCCCTTATTTATAATGTTGCAAATTGTCTAAGAATATATTATACTATATTTCCGTAAGGAGTGGTAAAAATATTCATTAAAAATTTTTTAAATTTAGTTTGAAAATACCTATTTCCTAAACAGTAAATAAGTGTTAGAATAAAACGTACCCTTCTTTAGGGACAAAGCAGACCGGAGGAGTGAATTTAAAGTGAGCGCAAGCGACATATTTATCATTGTTGCAGTGGTACTGGCTATTGCAATATTTGCTATCTACAAATTAAGCAGCAGAAACTACAAAAGATCTATCGAAGCACAGGACTTCATAAACGCAAACAAGCAGGTCGTACCTATATATGTTATCGATAAGAAATTTGCAAAGCCTACCGAAAACGATTTCAACAAACAGGTTTTCGAGCAGTTCAACAATTCTATGAAAAGACGTAAAATGTGCATGGTTAGAGCAAAAGTCGGTCCTCAGATCGTAACTCTTATAACAGAGAAAAACGTATTTGACGTTATTGTTCCCAAAAAGACAATAAAAGTTGAACTCAGCGGACTTTTCATCGTAAACGTTGTCGGCGTAAACCTTGCGGACAAGAAGAAAAAATCATTAAGAGAAAAAGCTTCTCTTTTCACAAAGGCTGACCCTAAAAAAGAAGCTGAAAAAATAGCTAAGAAATAAAACAAAACCGGATTTTCATCCGGTTTTTATTTTTTGCTTTTTTTGAGTTTACAGGCCGTATATTTAATGCCCTGCCTGTTTTTACTGCCTACTGTTATCAGTCTTTTCTTTCGTCTCCCCAAAAGAATACCGCAACCGTGCCGGGGCCTGTATGGGAACCTATTACCGTTCCGATGTTATTTATAAGTACCTTTCCGTCAAGGTTAGGGAATTTTTCTTCAATGGCTGAGGCAAGTTTTTCGGCGTCCTCCATACAGTCCGAATTTGATATATAGCATTTTCCGCTGTATTCCATTCTGTTTTCCGCTCTTTCAGACATCTTTTTAACCATTTCGTCAATGGCCTTTTTCTTTCCTCTGCACTTGCCCACAACAACAAGCTTTCCTTCGCTGTTTACGTTTATAACAGGGCAGATATTTAAAAGACCTCCCACAATGGCAGATGTCTTTGATATTCTTCCGCCTCTGTAATATGATGTAAGGTCGGTTGAAAATACCCAGTGGTTTACCTTAAGTTTTGCCTCTTCTATTTTTTGAGCAGCTTCTTCGGCCTCAAGGTCCTTATCCCTTAAGTCAGCCGCAAAATCAACTAAAAGTCCGTATCCTGATGATGCCGCAAGGGTATCTATTATTATAAGTTTTCTGTCGGGGAATTCCTCTCTTAAAATGCCTGCGGCAGTTACGCATGAGCTGTATGTGCCTGAAATTCCTGATGAAAGACAGAGATGAACTATGTCCTTTCCTTCCTTGAGAATAGGAGTAAAGGCATCAATATATTCTCCTGTATTTACCTGTGATGTGGTGGGCTGGGCGCCTGCAGCGATACGGTCATAAAATTCCTTTATGGGCATTGAAAGGCCCATATCGTCTGCGTATTCTTTTCCGTCCATTGTGAAATGGAAACATATAAAAGGTATATCTCTCTTTTCAAAATACTCCCTTGTCATATCCGCTGTTGAGCAGCAGGTCAAAACAAATTTAGCCATATTCTTCCTCCGTAAATAAACAAAATATATTTTTTTGTTGATTTTCAAACATTTTTCAAAAAAACAGTTATAAAACCGTTTTTATGTTTTTTCCCTATAAAAAGCATAAAAGACAATGATGGTTACATCATTGCCTTTTTATTTTACTTTTAGTATATAATATCAGATTTCCAAAAAATATCAATAGTGTTATACAAAATATTGAGACAAAACAATCACAAAATATATGACAATTATGACTATAAACCTGAAATTAACGGCTTTTTCCGCATAAAGCTTCTGGGGGTTATAGTCCAGTACGCTCTCGTTTTCGATAAGGATTATATTTTTATTTTTAAGAAGTTTCCTTGGTCTTCCGTACTTTTTGCCCATAAGAAATATTATTCCGGCTATTATTGGAATAGCAAAAAGAGACAGCGAAACATATTCAAAAATAATATCGCTCATGGTTATCCCCTGCATCTGCTGGGAAACGGCTTCTTCCACAGCCGCCGACATTTTATACATCATTACCTGAGTAAAATTCAGAGTAAAGTGGGTAACCATACAAGGTATGACCGACCTTGTGCGGTAAACTATATAACAAAATATATATCCTATAAAAAACGTATACAAAAACGCCTGGAGGCTGAAATGGGCAACGGCAAATATAATTCCTCCCACCGCGCAGGCCTTTTTAAGCTCCATATTTTTGAGCCCCGAAAATACAATGCCTCTAAAAATAAGTTCCTCACATACCGCCGGTATGACGCATAAGGAAATAATGCTCATCCACAGAGGATACTGGCTGGCCGTACCAAGGGTATCTGCCGAAGCATTTGGGAAAAACAGGCTCATAAGGGCCGAAAGCAGTGACAGTACCGGCATAAGTCCTATTATAAGAGTTCCTGCCAAAAGTATATCCGCAGGACTTACCTTCCAGACGGAAAGTACTTCCTTTGGTTTCTGTCCCGACATTTTTACGCCTATATATATAACCGGAATAAAGAATACCAGCTGCCACAATATGGAAAACAGCATCTGGTTGCCGTTTTGTCCCATGGCTGCCGTTACTATAAATCCGCTTACGTAATTCAAAAAAATATATATGAGAAAAAAGCTGTATGTTCTTGATGTCTGGCTCAAGTATGCCACCTCGCAGTTAATCTAATGTTATCAGTCGTCGGGTATATCCTCGACAAAGTCATCGTCCCCGGGGTCCCACAAATCGTCATCGTCATCTGCCGAAAGTCCGGGAGAACCATGGGGATATTTTTCACGGTATCTTCTGTTTACTGCCTCAGATACAAACAGTTTTATGGAGGCAATTACGGGAACACTTATGAACATACCAAAGGCTCCGCCGAAATATGCTCCAACCGCGATGGCAAAAAGCACCTGAAGGGGAGTAAGTCCCGTAGGGTCGCCAAGGAGTTTCGGGCATATTATGTAGTTGTCCACCTGCTGAATGGCTATTATGTATATGAGCAGCCAAAGGGCCTTTATGGGGCTGACAAGCAGTACTATAAATACGGCAGGTATTGTTCCGATAAAGGGTCCGATGTAGGGTATCATATTGGATACGCCGATAATTATGCTTATTGCAACGGCATAGGGTATTCTCATTATGACCATTCCTATAAAGCACATAACGCCCAGCACAATGGCATCGAGCAGTTTTCCCAAAACGAAATTCTGGAAAATAACATTTACTCTCTGCATATTCTGTATGAATCTTTCCGCACGGCCTTCGTCAAGGGCTGCATAACAGAACTTTTTGCATCCCATGGCTATTTCTTCCTTAGTAGAAAGCATATAGAAACTTATTATTATTCCTATTACAAAATTGATAATGGCAGTTACCACGTTTACCGTGCTGCTTACGAATTCCTTTATATTTTCTCCGTTAAAGCGTTCCTGAATAAATCCCGGCAGATTGTTTATCTGTCTTTGTATGGGCTCCGCTATCTGATTGACTGACTTTATGATGCTCTGTGCCGTATCATCGTCAAATCCCGAAACCATATCAGGAAGTCTGTCCAGCAGGCTCTCCATATTTTCAGGCAGGGATATAACCAGTGAGTTAAAGCTCTGCACAACAGTAGGTATCATATATACCATAAGCCATATAAAACAGCCTATAAACATAACGTAGGTTATAAGTATCGTAAGGTTTCTTAATATTCTTGGACGGGCCGAAAGGCGGGCTGAATGTTTTCCGATGAATTTTTCCAAAAAGTTTACAAGAGGTGTAAAGAAAAAGGCAATACAAAATCCGTATATGAAGGTGATAAGTATATCCGTCACCTTATCGATAAATCCTCCGAGAGAGCCGAAAAATGCTCCTATATTATCCAAAAACCGCATCAGCAGAATGCAGGATGCAAGAACCGCAAAGCTGTATACCGCTATCTTTACATACTTTTTATCCAGCTTATATTTTCTCAAGGAAACTCACCTCTCTTATCTACTCCTTACGGCACCATTCTAACATATAGGCCCCTCTTTTACTATAGTTTGATTACCTTTTTCTTAAATAAATCTTAATCCGATTGACCGCTGTGCCAAAGGGCATTTATACTAAAAGTAAATAAATTACAGGAGGTTCCTAATTATGGCTGATGAACAGAAAATCAAATCTTTTGCCGATGATTTCAAGCGTATTGAAGATGAAATATCCAAGGACATTATCGGACAGAAAGATGTTATACATAAAATAATAATTTCTATGATAGCTGACGGCAACGTCCTTTTAGAGGGTCTGCCCGGAACAGGAAAAACCCAGCTCGTTAAAACCGTTGCCAAGGTAATGGACTTGAGCTTTTCAAGAATACAGTTCACTCCCGACCTTATGCCCGCCGACGTTACCGGAACAAATATGATGGATGCGGAAAGCGGCTCCGTATCATTTAAAAAGGGACCCGTATTCGCAAATATCGTCCTTGCCGACGAAATTAACCGAGCTACGCCCAAGACCCATTCCGCTCTGCTTGAGGCCATGCAGGAAAAGACAGTCACAGCAGGAAATACAACCTATTCTCTGCCTGACCCCTTCTTTGTCCTTGCTACCCAGAACCCCCTGGAGCTTGAGGGAACATATCCCCTTCCCGAGGCGCAGCTTGACCGTTTCATATTCAAGCTTGATGTCAAGTTCCCTTCAAAGGAAGAACTTTTGGATATTGTCAGCATAACCACAGGAAAAAGAGAAGCCCAGGCACAGAAGCTTTTCACAGGCGACAAAATAAAGGAAATGCGTGACATTGCCCTTGAAGTTCCCGTGGCCGACGCTGTGGCCGAATATGCCATGGATATAATAATAAAGAGCCATCCCGAGCTTGACGCCTCACCCGAAGCCGTTAAAAAATACGTACGTTACGGCTCAAGCCCCCGAGGTGCCCAGGCCATCATAAGAACAGCCAGAATAAACGCCCTTTCAAAGGGAAGATATAACGTGGCCTATGAAGATATAAAAGACGTGGCCTATGACGTTCTGCGCCACAGAGTATTCCTTAATTTTGAAGCCCTTTCCGACGGAGTAAAGGTAGAAGATATAATCGATGAACTTCTGAAAGAGGAGATCTGATCATGATAAGAGATCTGCTTACAAACGAACATCTGGCCAGACTGGATACCCTGGATATAGCCATAAAGAAAAGATTGTCAGGCAATTCCGCAGGCGCAAGAAAGTCATCAGCCAAGGGTTCCTCTCTGGAATTTTCGGATTTCAGGGAATATACCCAGGGCGACGACCTGAGACGAGTTGACTGGAACGGCTATGCCAGATTCGGAAGGCTGTATACGAAGCTGTTCAACGAAGAAAGGCAGGCTGTACTGAATATAATACTGGACGGCAGTATGTCCATGCGCCATTATGAGGCAAAATGGGACTATGCCGCAGCCTTTGCCGCATCAGCCGCATACATTGCCTTAAACAACTCGGATATGGTAAATATATTTGTTGTTGATTCCGACAGCACCCAAAGATGCACCGCCCTTACGTCAAAGCAGTCCTTTCCGAAGGCCGTGGCATTTCTTGAAGGTCTGGAGCAGAACGCCTCATCAAAAACAGCCTTAAACAAGTCCGTGTCCTCCCTTGCCGGCGAAAGACTGGGAGAAGGAATCTCCCTTATAGTATCGGATTTCTTTTCCGAGGACGGCTATGACTCGGCGGTAAAGCTTTTAAGAAGCAAAAAACAGACCGTATCCATGGTGCAGATACTTGACCGCAGTGAGGTCATTCCCGAGGAAAAGGGAAATGTAAAACTTATCGACAGCGAGACAAAAAATACCCGTGAGCTGGAAATGACTCCTGAAATCCTTGACCGCTACGCAAAGGCCCTTTCTTCTTTCAGAAATGAGCTTAAGACCTTTGCCCTTAAAAATGAGGCAGGATTTTATTCCTTTGACAATTCCACTCCCCTTATTGCAGCCATAGGCGAACTGCTTAAATAATAAAAAACATAGAATACAGCAAAAGCTCCTTATTAAAGGAGCTTTTTTATATTTGCAGGCCTGTCTTTTATGTAAATTGGCTTAAGCTATGCACCTGAGACGTTTATATCTCAAAGAAGGTTCCCCGGAAGTTTTACACTGTCCGGGGTTCCTTTTGTCCAGTGCCGCAAAGCCAGTCTGATGTGACAGAAAATCAGCTTCTATACAGTCTCTAAAGACCTGCCCGGGCCAATGCCTCTCTCCGTGCCTGACTTAATATGATATTTTTCAAGCCTCATAAGCGCCTGCCGTCATATAACAGCACATTTACCGCAAAGGCCCGGCTGTTTTCTGTCAGCCTGCTGCCGTTACTGTTCCAGTTTGGCTTTTATCTTGTAATTTCCGCCGTTTACGCTTCCGAACATATATTTTCCGGCAGCATTTGTTTTTGTTACGGCAACAAGTTTTTCCTGAGTAAGCTCTCCTGCTTTGACTATCTCATAGAGACCTACAAAGCATCCTGCCACTGTCTGGCCTGTTTTGTTGCGGATAATACCGCTGACTGTACCGTTATATGTCCTGGAATCCGTCACCATTGTCATAGATATGTTGGCAATGGAGCCCTTTTCTATGACAGCCGTCATACTTGATGAAGGAAGATATCCGTCCGCTGAAGAAATGAGAGTATATACTCCGTCAGCCAGGTCATAGAAAGTAAACTCTCCGTCATCGGCTGCATAGGTGGAAGCTACAGTGTCTCCTGCGGAATTTTTCAAAGTTATTTTTCCTCCGGCAAGGGGAACGGAAATTCCCTGAAGCGTAGTTGCTGTAAGCACACCGGCTATGGCTCCAAGAACAAGCGTAGTGTCGGCAACACAGGTAAGGTTTGCCTGAAGGGCAGAACCTGCCACTAAAGTCATTCCAAAGGCGTCACTGAGACGGTATCCTTCAGCTACAGCGGCAAGGCTGTATGTTCCTGCGGGAATGTCTGTAATGGAGTATGCTCCTAAGCTGTCCGTAAGAGTATGCTTATAGGGCATACCCATGCTGTCAAAAAGTTTGACCGTGGCATTGGGAATGGGGTCCGTACCGTCGGTTACCACACCGTATACGCTCGCAGCCGTCGCCGGGGCGGGAGGAAGTTCAAGGTCGATATTCGCTTCCTGTATTCCTTCAAGTGTAAAATTAGGGCTGTACTGTAAGCTCAGTATGTCCTGTTTAATATCTGCCATAATATCCTCCGATTATATAAGTTTTATTTTATGGACCTTGGAAGAAAACAATCTGTCCGCCCTTTGAATTTTAACCGCCAGCGCTTTGCGGCCCCTTTGATATGTGCTCAGACCTTTGGAGTATGCAGACGGCAACAATTCTTAGGGCATTCTTTGGCTGTCCCTGCTTCAGCCTCCATTCCATAATATTTATACCGACCCGGGAAGTTTCCTTATCCGGGCAAAATATTTTTAAGCTTACTATACAGAATCAGTATA
>CABPCX010000022.1 GCA_902406135.1 uncultured Eubacteriales bacterium | reverse complement strand
AAAAAGATATATGAAATAGATGCCAGCATTGAAAAAAAGTACGGCAGTGTCCAGATAATATTTAAAAGAGATATGTAAAATTAAATGTGTGTATTCAAATATAATAGTGACTTACTTGTAAAAAATATATAAAAATATACACACGTTATTTTTTGTTAAATTTTCATTGATTTATGCGTTGGTGTGTTTTAAAATAATACTGTATACAAATAATATGGTAACTTTAATAAGTTAGATTTACAGGAGGATATACCATGAAATTATTTATCGATACTGCCAATGTTGACCAGATAAGAGAGGCTAATGAACTCGGCGTTATCTGCGGAGTAACAACAAACCCTTCGCTCATCGCTAAGGAAGGCAGAGACTTTGTTGAAGTAGTAAAGGAAATAACAACTATTGTCAATGGTCCTATCAGTGCAGAGGTAATAAGCCTTGACCACGAAGGTATGGTAAAAGAGGCAAGAGAACTTGTTAAAATCCATGAAAATATTGTAATCAAAATCCCTATGACTCTTGAAGGTCTTAAGGCTGTTAAGATTCTCAGCGCTGAAGGCGTAAAGACAAACGTAACACTTATCTTCTCAGCAGCTCAGGCACTTCTTGCAGCAAGAGCCGGCGCAACTTATGTAAGCCCCTTCATCGGAAGAGTTGACGACGTAGGATGCGACGGTATGGCTCTTATCGAAGAAATCGTTGATATCTTCAACGTACAGGGTATCGAAACAGAAATCATCGCAGCAAGCATAAGAAATCCTCTTCATGTTACACACGCTGCACGTATTGGCTGTGACATCGCTACAGTACCTTATAACGTAATTGAACAGATGACAAAGCACCCCCTTACAGACATCGGAATTGAAAGATTCCTTAAAGACTGGGAAGGCGTACCTAAGAAATAATTCGGGAGGGTTAACTATGAACATCGACCAGTTAAGTGTAAATACACTCAGATTTTTGTCAGTTGAAGCTATTCAGAAGGCAAAGAGCGGACATCCCGGACTTCCTATGGGAGCTGCTCCCGCCGCTTATGCTCTTTGGGCAAAAAATATGAAGATTAATCCCGCTGATTCAAAGTGGGCAGACAGAGACCGTTTCGTGCTTTCAGCAGGCCACGGCTCAGCTCTTTTATATTCACTTCTTCATGTTTTCGGATATAAAGTTACAATTGAGGACCTTAAAAACTTCCGTCAGCTTGGAAGCATAACACCCGGACACCCTGAATATGAACTTACAGACGGTGTTGAGATGGGTTCAGGTCCCCTTGGACAGGGTATCGCAGGAGCTGTTGGTATGGCTCTTGCCGAAACAGTACTTGCTGCAAAATTCAATAAACCCGGATATGATATCGTAGACCATTACACATACGCTCTCTGCGGAGACGGATGCCTTATGGAAGGTGTAGCTTCAGAGGCCGCTTCTCTTGCGGGGACACTCAAACTCGGAAAGCTTATTGTATTATATGACTGCAATAACATAACAATCGAGGGAGACACAAAGACATCTTTTGACGAAGATGTACTTAAACGTTTTGAAGCCTATGGATGGCAGACAATAACAGTTGAAGACGGCAATGACGTTGATGCCATCGACGCTGCTATAAAGGCTGCTAAGGCTGAAGGCGGAAAGCCCTCAATAATCAAAGTTATTACACAGATTGGCTATGGCGCTCCCAATAAACAGGGAAAAGCATCAGCCCATGGCGAACCCCTCGGTGAAGAGGAAATCGCTCTTGCTAAAGAAAACCTTGGATGGGAATACAAAGAGACATTCTATGTACCCGGAGAGGTTACAGAACATATGAATGAAATTAAGAATGCAGGAAAGAAAGCGGAAGAAGAATGGGACAAACTTTTTGCTGCTTACAGCAAGGAATATCCCGAAATGGCTGCCGAATGGGAAACATGGCACAGCGATAAACTTCCCGTTGACCTTCTTAATGATGAGGACTACTGGACTTATGAAGGCGACATCGCCACAAGAGCTTCATCAGAAAAAGTTCTTAATAAACTTTCAAAGGTAATACCTAACCTTATAGGCGGTTCAGCAGACCTTGCTCCTTCAAACAAAACGGTTATGAAGGACAGAGAGTACTACTCACCTGAAAACAGAAGCGGTTCAAATATGCACTTTGGTATAAGAGAATTCGCTATGACTGTTATCGCAAACGGAATGTACCTTCACGGAGGATTAAGACCTTATATCGCAGGATTCTTTGTATTCAGTGATTATATGAAGGCCGGCCTTAGAATGTCAGCTCTTATGGGTCTCCCTGTTATAAGCGTATTTACACACGACAGCATCGGTGTAGGAGAGGACGGACCTACACATCAGCCTATAGAGCAGCTTGCTGCACTCAGAAGTATGCCTAACTATACAGTTATTCGCCCCTGCGACTCAAGAGAAACAGCAGCAGCCTGGTATTCAGCTCTTACAAGAACTAAGAGCCCTACAGGAATTGTTCTTTCAAGACAGAATCTGCCTCTTCTTGACGGTACAGGAAAGGATGCCCTTAAGGGAGCATACATCCTTAAAGACAGCAAAAAGCAGGTTCCCGATGTGCTTCTTATGGCAACAGGTTCAGAAGTTGAGCTTATCTACAAAGCATGGGATGTACTTCGGGAGAAGGGCGTAGATGCAAGAGTAATAAGTATGCCTTCTTGGGAAATCTTTGAGGAACAGACAGAGGAGTACAAAGAAAGCGTTATTCCATCAGCCGTAAGAAAGAGAGTAGCCGTTGAAGCTGCCTGTGACTTTGGCTGGTACAAGGATGTAGGCCTTGACGGTGCCGTTATTGCAATGGACGGATATGGCGCGTCAGCTCCTGCAGGAAAACTTTTTGAGAAATTCGGATTCACAGTTGATAACGTCGTTGAGACTGTTATGAAGATAATGAAATAAATATTTAGTGAAAGACTGTATTCGTAATACGGATACAGTCTTTTTACTACTGGTAAGGAGAATTTTTATGAGAACGTTTATAGCCGTTGAATTTGACAAGGATACTAAAAACAATTTGTCACAGTTACAGAACAGAATAAAGGACGACTGTAAAAAGGGCAATTTTACTACAAAGGATAATCTGCATCTTACTTTAAGATTCTTGGGTGAAATAGATGAGGATGATATCCCCAATGTTGCGCAGGCTATGGAAGAAACGGCATCCGTTAATCGTTCATTTCCGCTGGTATTTGACCGTGTTGGTTATTTTGACAGGGGTGAAAAGTGCATAATATGGGTCGGAGTAGATAAAAGTAAGGCTCTTGTCAGACTTTATGAAACCCTTGAAAAAAATCTCGGAAAGCAGGGATTTAAGCGTGAAAGGGCAAATTTTGCCCCTCATATAACAATTTCCAGGGAAATTGTTATATGAGGGGCAAAATATAACAATTTCCAGGGAAACAGCGCTCTTTTACAGCAAAAAAATCCTCGTTGATAAGTTCAAACCTGATTTTGACGGAATGATTGTTAAAGAAATCAGCTTAATGGAAAGCAAAAGGGTAAATGGACGTCTTATTTATAAAAAGATATACGGAGCAAAATTAATATGAGGATTTTGGCAAAAAGTATTTGCTTATTGAAAAAATTGACGAATCACACAAAATATACCCTGTAATATTGAATTAAATATAAATAATATATGAAAAAACAGTCTCTTATATGCGACAGGTTTATGTTTAAAAACAGTTTTTTGTACAACTAAAACATTGACATATTATTAACAACGGTATAATATATGTTATATGGAAGATTATTAATAATGTATCTTTATGCATATTTTAAGTTTTTTCCTGAAACAAAATTAGGCAGAGCAATTGTCGCAGTCGGGGAAATTTTGTTCTGCTGGTTTTATAACATCAACGCTGTTTGATGATTTCACTTTTTTACAAATAAAGGAGGAAGTATTAATGGATTTTACGTTATCAAAAGAACACCTGTTATTCAGACAAATGGTAAGAGAGTTCGTAGAGAACGAAATCAAACCCATAATGCAGGAAATTGATGAAGAAGAGAGATTCCCCAAGGAAGTTTGGGAGAAACTTGGACCTGCCGGACTTCTTGGTATTCAGTATCCTAAAAAATACGGCGGACAGGGCGGAGACTACCTTGCTTACGTTATGGCTATCGAGGAAATCTCTAAATACTGCGCATCCGTAACATCAGGTATGGCAGCTCACTCATCACTCTGCACATGGCCTATCTACCAGTTTGGTACTGAAGAACAGAAAATGAGATTCCTTCCTGAACTCCTTTCCGGAAGAGCTATCGGTGCTATGGGTCTTACAGAGCCCGGTGCTGGTTCTGACGCAGCTATGCAGCAGACAAAAGCTTATCTTGACGGCGACCACTATGTTGTAAACGGTAGAAAGTGCTTCATCACAAACGCTGGCGAAGCTAAATACTACACAACAGTTGTTATGACAGATAAGTCTAAAGGAAACAAAGGTATGTCAATCCTTGTTATCCCTGCTGATGCTCCCGGTCTTTCAATCGGTAAACATGAAAAGAAAATGGGTATCCGTGCTTCAGCTACAGCTGACCTTATCTTCGATAACTGTATAGTTCCCAAGGAAAACCTTATCGGTAAAGAGGGCGACGGTTTCAAGATGATCATGCAGACTCTTGATATCGGACGTATCGGTGTTGGTGCTGTAGGTCTTGGTATTGCTGAGGGCGCTCTTGAAGAGACGCTTAAATATGTAAGCCAGAGAAAACAGTTTGGCAAGACAATCGGTTCATTCCAGAATACACAGTTCGAAATCGCTGATATGAAGACAAGAGTTGATTCTGCTCAGCTCATCATCTACAGAGCTGCTTGCACAAAAGATGCTGGTCTTCCTTTCGGAATGTATGCTTGTATGGGTAAATACTACGGTGCTACAGTTGGTTCTGATATAACAAGAAGATGCGTACAGCTCTTCGGTGGATACGGTTATATGAGAGAGTACCACGTTGAAAGAATGATGCGTGACGCTAAGATCGTTGAGATTTACGAAGGCACAAGTGAAATTCAGAAGATGGTTATCGCAGGCCACTTAAAGGTTGGTAAATAATTATTACATATAATTATTGCGGTATAAATCCTTATGAAATTTTGAATATAAATATGCGGAAGGAGTAAGACAATGAAAATAGTTGTTTGTGCAAAACAGGTACCTGATACCACAGAAGTTAAGCTTGATCCTAAAACAAATACACTCATCAGAGATGGTGTTCCCAGTATTATAAATCCAGACGATAAAGCAGGTATTGAGGCTGCTTTACAGTTAAAAGAAAAAGTAGGCGGAACTGTTACAGTTATTTCTATGGGACCCCCTCAGGCAGATGCTGCTTTAAGAGAAGCACTTGCTATGGGCTGCGACGAAGCTATTCTTGTAACAGACAGAGCATTTGGTGGAGCTGACACATGGGCTACATCTTCAACAATCGCTGCCGCTTTAAAGAAATTAGATTATGATGTTATCATCACAGGCCGTCAGGCTATCGACGGTGACACAGCTCAGGTTGGTCCCCAGATAGCTGAGCACCTTGGAATTCCCCAGGTATCATATGCCGAGGAAATCTTAGAGGCTGCTGAAGACAAACTTGTTGTTAAGAGACAGTTTGAAGACAGATATCACGTTATCGAGATCAAAACACCTTGCCTTATTACAGCATTATCAGAGTTAGCAACACCCAGATATATGACAGTACATGGCATCTTCGACGCTTACAGAGAAAAAGAAGTAAAGGTTTGGACTCTTGAAGAACTCAAAGATACAGTAGATATGGCTAATATCGGTCTTAAAGGTTCTCCTACAAACGTTAAACAGTCATTTACAAAACAGGCTAAGGGCAAAGGACTTTACTACAAAGATCTTTCACCTGAAGAAGCTGTTGAGACTATCGTAGCTAAGTTAGAAGAAAGACACATTATCTAAGAAAAGCTGACTTGAGAAACTATAATAAGTAGAAAGGAATGGTAGGCTAATGAGTAAAGATGTATACGTATTAGCAGAACAGAGAGACGGAGTTATCCAGAAGGTTAGTATAGAGCTTATCGGAAAAGCTACAGAGCTTGCAGCAGACCTTGGACAGAAGGTTGTTGCCGTATTATTAGGAAGCAACATTAAAGATAAAGCAGACGTTCTCATCAAACACGGTGCTGACAAAGTTATCGTTGTTGATGACCCTATGCTTGCAGAATATGTAACAGAGCCTTATGCTAAGGCATTATATGAAGTAATCAAGGCTTGCGATCCTGAAATCGTACTCTACGGAGCTACATCAATCGGACGTGACCTTGCTCCCCGTGTATCAGCAAGAGTACATACAGGTCTTACAGCTGACTGTACAAAACTTGATATCGGAACAATCGATTCAATGCCCGATACAAAACTTCTCCTTATGACACGTCCTGCATTCGGCGGAAACATTATGGCTACTATCGTCTGCAAAGACCACAGACCTCAGATGGCTACAGTACGTCCCGGCGTTATGAAGGCTCTCGACAGAGACGAAGCAAGAACAGGCGAAGTTGTTGATTTCAAAGTTGAATTAACAGCAGCTGATATGAACGTAACAGTTAGAGAAGTTGTTAAAGAAGATAAGAAGAGCGTTGATATTACAGAAGCTAAAGTACTTGTATCAGGCGGACGTGGTATCGGTTCACCCGAATTCTTCGGCGAACTTCAGAAACTTGCTGACGTACTTGGCGGAGAAGTTTCTTCATCAAGAGCAAACGTTGACGCTGGCTGGATTGAAAAAGACCGTCAGGTTGGACAGACAGGTAAGACAGTACGTCCTGACCTCTATGTAGCTTGTGGTATTTCAGGTGCTATCCAGCACGTTGCCGGTATGGAAAGCTCAGAATATATCGTAGCTATCAACTCAAATGATACAGCTCCTATATTCGATGTTGCTGACCTTGGTATCGTTGGCGATGTTAAAGCTATTATTCCCAGATTAACAGAAGCTATCGCTAAACGTAAAGCTGAAAAAGCTGCTCAGTAAAATATAAATATTACCCCTTCCTTTTGGAAGGGGTTTTGTTTTTTATAACTGCCGTGTACAAAACTATATGAAACGGAACAAAAAATTAAATATGGTTTTGTATGCCGCAGTTGATAAATTTATACTGCAATATTATAATTAAGAAAAAACTTACTTTTGGGGGATATTATGAAAAAGGTTCTTGTAATAGGTTCTACCGTGGCGGATATAATAATCAGACTTGATAAGATACCGACAACGGGAGGAGACGTAAACGTTCATTGGCAGAAAATGTCCATGGGAGGCTGTGCGTTTAATGTATCGCAGGCAATAGCATATTTTGATGTTCCGTATCTTCTTTTCACACCGACAGGTACCGGTTTATATGCGGACTACATAAGAGGTGAACTTTCAAGAATGAATGTAACAAGAGCGGACCTCCATCCTGATGAGCCCAACGGATGCTGTTATTGTCTTGTAGAAGACGGAGGAGAAAGAACATTCATCTGTGAGCACGGGGCTGAGTATAGATTTAAGAAGGAATGGTGTGATGCCCTTAACCCCGATGAGTTTGACTGTGCCTATATATGCGGACTGGAAATGGAAGAAGAAACGGGAGATAATGTTATCAGCTTTTTAAGAGAAAGCAAAATACCCGTATACTTTGCTCCCGGACCCAGAATAAATGAACTGGAAAAAGGGAAAATGGGAAGAATTTTAGCTCTTAAGCCTATTTTACATGTTAATGAGACCGAAGCGTTATCCTTTACAGGCTGCAACACCCTTAGAGAAGCTGCAGAAAGTCTTATGAAGCTTACAGAAAATACAGTAGTTATAACAAACGGTGAAAAGGGAAGCTGCTGTTTATGCGCTGAAGACGGAAAATGGTATGAGGAACCTGCATTTAAAGTTGATGTTGTTGATACCATAGGAGCAGGGGATGCCCATATCGGTACATTTATTGCTCAAAGACAGCTGGGAAAAGGTGTTTCGGAATCCCTTAGAGAAGCAAATAAAATATCTTCAATGATAGTTGCTTCCGAGGGCGCAAGGCTGGATAAGGCAAATAAGAGATAAAAATAGCTAAGCTGTGACTATATATTTGAAAGCAGTCATAGGTAGATGAAGGTGTAATTGGTATGTGACTGATTTTGTGAATATAGTCACAAAACCTTTGCAAACCTTGAATTTAAAAGGAAAAATTGAATTGATAAAAAGAGAAAAACCTGAGAAATCGATGTATAAAAACGACTTCTCAGGTTTTTTATTTAGTTCATACTGAGTTTTTCTCTAACTTCTGCAATCTGTTCGTCTGTAAGGTCCAGCTGCTCCCATTTGATATTAACCTTGTCGTTGTCATATCTGGGAATAAGGTGCATATGGAAATGATGTACAGTCTGTCCTGCAAGGCTGCCGTTATTCTGTACCACATTCATTGCCTCAAAGCCAAGTACACTCTTCATATTTTTAGCAACTTTTACTGCCAGTCTGAAAAGGTCAGCGGCTGTGTCTTCGTCTATCTCAAAAATATCTGAATAATGTTTTTTGGGAAGAATAAGAACGTGTCCTATATTTCCGGGAAATCTGTCAAGTATTACCTTGAATTTATCATCTTCAAAAATTGTAGCAGAAGGAATCTCACCTGAGATTATTTTGCAAAAAATACAGTTATCCATTATATCAGTCCTTTCTTATGTAGAGCTTAAAGCTATATATAAGTATATCACAAATGTGAAGCGGTGTATAAATTAATTTGATTTTATATGTCGTATTTTTGAATTTAAAGGCATATTTTGAGGACAAAAAATCATTGTTCATGGAATGTATTGGAAATAAAATATAAATGAATATGGAAATTATAGGGAGGAATTTGATATGAAAAATTCGACAGCGGAGAATTATGCCGAAAAAGCGGCATTTTTTGCTCACGAGATAAAGAATCCGCTTGCAGTTATAAAAGCTAATGTACAGCTTATTGAATTAGATAATAAAGGGGTGAATGAAAAAAGTTTTAAAACGGTATATGAGTGTATCGAAAAGATAAACGGCCTTATAAAAGAAAATATGGAGTACATAAAAAATGCTGAAAAGGCAGCGGAATCAAATGTTGTGAAGATACTTAAGCATATCTTGGAAAAATACGAAGCTGAAGGCAGCAGACAAATTTCCTTTAAAAGCGATAAGGAATGTGTCGAAGTAAACTGCAGCAGTGAACTTTTGGAAAGCCTCTTTGAAAACATAATAAAAAATTCTATTGAGGCCACAAAAGACGGTGACGCTATATCGGTTGAAGTTAGAATAAGGAGAAAGAAAGCTGTAATAAGAGTTACGGATACGGGCTGCGGCATATCCGAAGCTGAGCTGGCCAGAGTAGGAGAGCTTTTTTATACGACAAAAAAAGGCGGAAGCGGTGTAGGTCTGTTTATGTGCAGGAGAATAGTAGAGCAGAATGGCGGCAAGCTCAAGGTCGAAAATAACAGGCCAAAGGGTACAAAGGTTACTGTTGAGCTTAATATAAAGGAATAATAAAAGGCGTGTGCGATATAAAAAGGGTGCAGAAAATTCTGCACCTTGTCGTCAAAGGCTCATTTCATTCAAACCTTTGACGAGTAGACAGAGGTATAAATCAGAAACTCCATCGGAATCCTTGAAATTTCTGATTTTCCTCATCGGAAATGAATTCTGACTGCGGATTCCGGTTGGAAAACGCTTCGTTTCCCAAACCCTTCCGTACATTTGAAAAATTATAAAATCTGGTTTTTGCAAGATGAAGGGTGCAGAAAATTCTGCACCCTGAACATTTTATCTTGGTGTAGCTACACCGTTTTTGGCAAGAAGATAATTGATTATGGCAGCATGGGCCTGCTCATCGGTTATTATTTCAAATAACATATCACGTAAGGACGTATTTTTGAGAGAGAACATAATATCACGGTATAACTCTACGCCTTCCAGCTCGCCGAATAAACTGTCGGTAAGGTCATCGATAGTATATTTACCGGCTCTGGGCTGAATGATATTCTGAGGCGGACGGGGAGCATTTCCTGTGACTGCCGTATAAATCTCCTCGAGAAGACGCCTGTGTTTATATTCGTCATAGGCCATTGACTTTACTGTTTCCGAATCAGCTTCGTCCGTCAAATCTTCTGCAAGAGCCATATACTTGTAATAGTCTCTATATTCATCATCAAGGGCATCGTTTAACATATCGATAATTGACTGGATACTGGCTTCGGTTACGTTGTCAGCAGCGGCACTTATAGTCTGGCGCATTGAATTCTGCTGAGGTCTGAAATTGTATGTATGCATAAAATCACTCCTTTTTTAAATCTATATGCGGCCGGATTTTAATTTTGACGAATTCTTTAAAATTTTTTTGTTTTTATGGAATGATATATTGTTTTCTGATATTATAATTAGAGCTGAATTCAGAATCGGAGTGGATAAAATTGAAAAAAATAGTTTTGACTGGCGGAGGAACTGCCGGACACGTTACACCTAACATTGCGCTTATACCCGAACTTCAGAAAGAAGGCTGGGAGGTAAGCTATATTGGAACAGAAAACGGAATAGAGCACGAGCTTATAGAAAAAGAGGGTATACCCTTTTATTCTGTCAGAAGCGGAAAACTGAGAAGATACCTTTCAAAGGAAAATGTTAAGGACGCATTCAGAGTTCTTGGCGGAATATCCGATGCAAAAAAGGTCCTTAAAGAGCTCAAGCCCGATGTAATATTTTCAAAGGGCGGCTTTGTTGCCGTACCCGTTGTTATGGCAGCAGGAAAACTGGGAATACCAGTTGTTGCCCATGAATCGGATATGACACCCGGACTGGCAAATAAAATTGCCATACCCTATGCTAAAACCGTATGTACCACATTCCCTGAAACCGTTAAATATATCAAAGGCGGAAAGGGAGTATATACAGGCTCACCCATAAGGAAGGAGCTTTTTGACAGCAGCAGAGAAAAAGGCCTTGAATTCTGCGGATTTAATGACGAAAAACCCGTCATTCTTTCCATGGGAGGAAGCCTTGGTGCAGTTAAGATAAACAATGCCCTCAGAGCAGCTCTGCCTTCTCTTTTAAAGGATTTCCAGATAGTGCATTTATGCGGAAAAGGAAACCTTGATAAGTCTCTTGAAGGTATGAAGGGCTATAAACAGTTTGAGTATGTCAACGAGGAGCTCAAAGATGTTTTTGCGGCCGCCGATGTAATTATATCCAGAGCGGGAAGTAATTCAATATCCGAATTCCTTGCCCTTAAGAAACCCTGTCTTCTTATACCTCTTTCAGCAAAAGCCAGCAGAGGAGACCAGATACTCAATGCGGAATCCTTTGAAAATCAGGGCTTTGCCAAGGTGCTTAATGAAGAAGAAATAGAAAAAATTGAAATTGAAATAAGAGACCTCTATAACAATAGAGAGACTTATATAAAAAATATGGAAAAAAGTCACGCATCAAACGGCGTAGACCTTATAATCCAGGAAATAGATAAAGCGGCGGGAATATCTGCCGAATAAGGAAAGGAAGTAAAAAATGAAATTTAATATGTTAAAAACAGCAGCTCTTTTATCAGTATGCGCGGTTATGGCCCTTGCTGGATGCTCTTCATCAAGCGGAAGCAGCACTGACGGCAGTGAAAACGGCGGAGAAAGCCAGGAAGACAGCGGACTTTCAGAGGAAGAAACTCAGGAATACCAGGCTTATCTTGACAATCTTGCATCACAGGGAGATACAATAACTCAGCTTGACCCTCCTGCTCAGGGGGAAGAAATTGCGGTTATGCATACAAGTATGGGAGACATTAAAATAAAATTCTTCCCCGAGGAAGCGCCTAAGGCCGTTGAAAACTTCAAGACACTTGCTAAAGAAGGATACTACGACGGCATTACTTTCCACAGAGTAATAAATGACTTTATGATACAGG
>CABPCX010000021.1 GCA_902406135.1 uncultured Eubacteriales bacterium | reverse complement strand
TGGAGGCTATCTCCGGCAGTGTTTGATGTGTTTTCTTTGTTGTCCATCCTCTGGGGAACGTTATAGGGGTCCGATACCTTTAAGGCATAGCCGTTCCTTACCTGAACGGTTATATCCCTGGCATTGTCTCCGTTCACGGCAAATACTATGGTGCCGTTTCCTTCAGAGACTTCAACAATGCTTTTTACAGTCATCTTGTCATTTTCCGTAAACGCGCCGTATCTTCCGGCCATTTTCTCTATTTCAGACTGAAGGGCGCCGAGCTCTTCCCCTTTGAGATCCACTAAAATAAGCCCCATTCGGTAGTCGCTGGATGTATTTCCGAATTCATATTCGGGACATATGTAATTGAGTACTCCCTTTTCCTGGTCGTAGTAAAAATCCTTGGAGTTTATGCCTGCTATGGCTTCCGCTGTCTCAAGGGGTATCATAAGGCGTCCGTCAACTATCTCAGCGGGCTGGGATGATGTATACTCGTTATCAAATATCTGATATTTACAGCTTCCTGCGTATATCTTCACATTCATATAGCCTATATATCCAAGTTTTGCCTCATCTACCCAGGTGATCTTGTCCGCTCCTCCCAGGGCAAAATCACACAGGTCCCTTGCTCCTATATAAATGGTTCCGTTTTTCTCCATCAGGGGAGAATTCAACTGTATCTCACTGTCATAGTTCTTATTAAGTCTTATCTGCTGTCCCTGGCCAAAGGCCGTAGTGCTCATCATGAGCATAAGTGATAAAATAAGAGCTGTTTTTTTCATGTTTTCCCTCCTAAAATATTATAGGACAATTGTACCCTTTGTGGCACCTCTTGTCAATTACAAACATATTACAAATGCACCAAGTAAAAAATCCCGAAAAAGACTTTCGGTATTTTCTCTTTATTCTTCGGCTATTATTCCTAAGTTTATTTTCATCTGCAGTGTGCGCTTTACGGAAGCGTTTATCTGTTCTTCGGGTATTTCTCCGTTTTTAACGGCTTCTATGACCGCAGGTATCTGCACTGTGAAATCAGTACAGCATATAAGGTCGTTGCCTGCCTTTACAGCCTGTACCGCGGCTGCCTTTCCGTCGGTATACTCCGTTATGGCGCCCATTGACATATCATCGGTCATTATTACACCGTTAAAGCCCAGCTCGTTTCTGAGTATGTCGTGTACCGCACTTGAAAGGGATGCGGGATAGGTACTGTCCATGGACGTAACTATGTTATGGGATACGAGAACCATATCGGCGCCTGAGTCAATTCCTGCCTTAAAGGGGAGAAAATCGCTGTTTCTGAACTGCTCCAAGGGTCTGTTGTCGGTTATTATGTCCGTGTGGGTGTCTCCGTTGTCTCCGTATCCGGGGAAATGCTTGAGAGCGCTGCCCATTTTATTGGTTTTCATATTTGTAACAACTACTTTTACATACTCCGATGTGAGGGACGCATCCTTTCCGAAGGTTCTGTCATATATGAATGATGAACTGTCCTCGGATACGTCGCATACGGGAGCCAGATTTACGTTTATTCCCAATGATGACAGAAGGGCGCTTTTTTCGGCGGTATCGGAGGCGATGAGCTCAAGGCCGCCCTCGGCATAAAGTTCCTGGGGAGACTTAAAGGGCTCGCTTCTGAATTCGGTAAATTTGCTTACCCTGTTTACAATGCCGCCTTCCTCGTCAACTCCTATCAAAAGAGGTATTTTTGACGTGTCCTGGCAGGCGGATATCTGAGATACCACATCTTCTTTGGTCTTTCCTTCAAAATCCCTGGCAAAAAGTATAAGACCGCCCATATCATACTGCTCTATTTCATTAAGGACCGTTTCGTCCTCGGTATATCTTACAAAAAACATCTGGCCGACCTTTTCCTCAAGGGTCATGGAATCCAGAATTTCCTGGGCTTTGTCCACAGGCTCCTGTACTGTTTCCGTTTTATCCACGGCGGAGGCGTTTGTGGTACATCCCGAAACAGCCATAAGGGCTGCCGCAAAGAGAAAAACTATTTTTTTCATAAAAAACATACTCCTTTCGCTGCCTATTCTAACATATATGAGGAATATTTGCCATATAAAAAGTTTGTCATCTATTTAAGTTGCACATAAAACATAAATATGTTACAATAATCTAGTTTAATCTAGGGAAATTATATACTGCCAAAGGCAGATAATAATACCGGTAGGAGGTAATAATTTGAAAAAACAGTGGCAGGGAATACTGCTTTATGTGATCATCTTTTTTGTGATTGTGGGCATTATGGCATTCTCGGGAACGGGAGTTACATCATCACAAAATACAACATCCGTTGATTACAGCTATAATCAGCTGCTTGATGACATCGACGGAGGAAAGATAGAATCCATAAGCATTCAGAGAGAAACCGATGCCGATAACTACGGAACGGCTACAGTTACATTTGATGACGGTACCATGTCAAAGGTCGTTATCCCTTCAATATCCACATTTATGGATATAATGCACGAAAAGGGCGCAGACCAGAGCATTGAAACCATAACAAAAACAATACCCAGTACGGGAATATTCGTGTCTATACTGCCTTCAATAATTATGATGGTCATTGCCATAGTAATATTTATGGTTATGTTCCAGAAGATGCAGGGCGGCGGAGGCGGAAAAATGATGTCCTTCGGCAAGAGCAATGCCAAGGTAACCGTCGACGAAAACAAGAAAGTTACATTTGAAAACGTTGCAGGCCTTGATGAGGAAAAGGGCGAACTTCAGGAACTTGTTGATTTCTTAAGGGATTCACAGAAATATGTGGAACTGGGCGCAAGAATTCCTAAGGGCGTACTCCTTGTGGGACCTCCGGGTACAGGTAAAACCCTTCTGGCTAAGGCCGTAGCGGGAGAAGCCGGGGTGCCTTTCTTCTCAATCTCAGGTTCGGACTTCGTGGAAATGTTCGTCGGTGTCGGAGCGTCAAGGGTTAGAGACCTCTTTGACCAGGCTAAGAAAAACGCTCCCTGTATAGTATTTATCGACGAGATTGACGCCGTGGGAAGACGCAGAGGCGCAGGCCTTGGCGGCGGCCACGACGAAAGAGAGCAGACACTCAACCAGCTCCTTGTTGAAATGGACGGTTTCGGAATAAATGAGGGCGTTATCGTTATGGCGGCCACAAACAGAGCCGATATACTTGACCCCGCTATACTTCGTCCGGGACGTTTCGACAGACAGGTATATGTAGGCAGACCCGACGTCAGAGGCAGAGAAGCCATTCTTAAGGTACATGCCAAGGGCAAACCCTTTGCCGATGATGTAAGTTTTGAAGTAGTTGCAAAGACTACGGCAGGATTTACCGGTGCTGACCTTGAAAATCTTCTTAATGAGGCGGCTCTTCTTACCGCAAGGGCAGGCAAAAAGAAGATAGATATGGAAGAAATCCAGAAGGCTTTTGTAAAGGTCGGAATAGGTACGGAAAAGAAATCAAGAATCATATCCGAAAAGGAAAAGCTTATTACTGCTTACCACGAATCGGGACATGCGATACTCTTTGAGGTACTCGAAAAATGTGACCCCGTCCACAGCGTATCCATCATACCTACAGGAATGGCAGGAGGCTATACAATGCCCCTTCCCGGTGAGGATAAGATGTATATGACAAAGGGCGAGATGGAAGATGAAATTATAAGCTTCCTCGGTGGACGTGCCGCAGAGGAAATCGTTCTTAAGGACGTTACAACGGGAGCAAGCAACGATATCGAGCGTGCAACTGCCATGGCAAGAAGCATGGTAATGAAGTACGGTATGAGCGATAAGTTCGGACCCGTACAGTACGGCGATGAAAGCGATGAGGTATTCATCGGAAGAGAAATCGGCCACGCAAGAAACTACAGCGAAAATACCGCTGACCAGATTGACGCTGAGGTAAAAAATCTGCTTAACTTCTCTTATAACGAAGCAAAGAGACTTCTTAACGAGAACATAGGCGTGCTTCACGCTTCAGCAAAATTACTTATGGAAAAAGAAAAGATTACGGGAGACGAGTTCAGAGCGCTTTTCAAGAAGGAGCAGCCTGTAAACGAGGAAACACCTTCTGAGGAGCAGGAATAAAACAAGTAACCCATTTAATTAAATATAAAAGAAGAAGAGGGAGATGTTTAAAAATGGATTTTGGTGTAAAAGAAGGACTTAAGAATGTAAAAGAGTATGTTGTAGAGCATAAGGACACAGCTGATGCCGTAGGTAACAAGGGTATCAACGTTCTTTCATCACCTACAATGATCCTCTGGATCGAGCAGACATGCCTTGAGGCAGTTAAACCCCTGCTTCCCGAAGGATATGAAACAGTTGGTACTGTATTCAACTTCCTTCATCTTGCAGCTACACCCGTTGGACAGAAAGTAAGAGTTGAAGTTGAACTTTCAAAGGTTGAAAAGGGCAAAGTTCTTACATTCGATGTTAAAGTATTTGACGAAAAGGGCAAAATCTGCAAGGGTACACATGGCAGAGCTATCGTAAACAAAGAACAGTTCTTCGGAAATCTTTAATTAAAACCCGCAGTAAAATGACAAAAAACGGCACGTCCGAAGAGGATGTGCCGCTTTAGATTATAAAGAGACCCTTTGGCAAGGAGGAGATTAAAATGGGTATAAATTTAAAAGGCAGAAGTTTTTTGACACTTAAGGACTACAGCAAGGAAGAAATCGAATATTTGGTGGACCTTGCCATAGACCTCAAAGAAAAGAAGAAAAAAGGAATTTTTGAGAGACATCTCGAGCACAAAAACGTAGCTCTCATATTTGAGAAGCCTTCAACAAGAACAAGATGTTCATTTACAGTAGGCTGTATAGATGAGGGCGCCCACCCTGAATATTTGGGTAAAAACGATATTCAGCTGGGCCATAAGGAAACTGTGGAAGATACAGCCAGAGTTTTAGGAAGAATGTTCGACGGAATAGAATTCAGAGGATTTTCACAGCAGGTAGTTGAGAAGCTTGCAGAGTACAGCGGAGTTCCCGTATGGAACGGTCTTACCGATGAGGACCACCCCACACAGGTTTTAGCTGACTTTATGACAATAAAAGAAAAGTTCGGAAAAATTGAAGGCCTCAGATTTGTATTCATAGGCGACGGAAGAAACAATATGGCAAATGCCCTTATGATAGGATGCAGCAAGGTAGGCGTAAACTTTGTTATTGCCGCTCCCAAATCCCTCTGGCCCGATGAAAAACTCGTTGAGCAGTGCAAGGGCTTTGCAAAGGAAAGCGGAGCTGTCATCGAAATAACGGATGACCCTAAGGCAGCCGTAAAGGACGCTGATATAATCTATACAGACGTATGGGTATCCATGGGAGAAGAAGATAAGTCAGCTGAAAGAGTTGCCCTTCTTAAACCCTATCAGGTAAATGCGGAACTCTTTGCTGCAACAGGAAAAGAAGGCACAATATTTATGCACTGTCTGCCCGCAGTAAGGGATTACGAAGTGACAAACGAGATAATAGAAGGTCCCATGTCAGTGGTATTTGACGAAGCTGAAAACCGTATGCATACAATAAAGGCTGTTATGGTAGCCACTCTTGGTAACTGATATTGAAAGAGGGGAGAAATTCCCCTCTTTTTGTACGAGGTGAGATTATGGAGAAAAAAGTTCTGGCGGGAGCATCCAGAGAAAAACAGAAATATTTCTTTGAAAGAGAATTTGACGGCCTTCCACAGTCCGTAAAGGACGAAATAAGAAATATATGTATCATTATGGCTGAAAGGCTTGGATGTACGTTTCTTATGTATTTTGAGGAGAGCGGAGACATTCTCTTTGAGATTATAAAAAACGAAGGCGACTTTGACTTTGACGATATCGGAGCGGAGCTTGAAATCAAGAGCCTTAAATCCGAAAAGAAAGAATTGATTAAATCCCTCAAATTATGGTATGTTATTAATATGACGGAAGAGGGCAAAAAAATCCGTGAGGAGCTTCTTAAAGAGGGAAAAATTGAGGCTTAAAAGGTTTTTGGGAGTATAATGAATAAAGGAGTGGAAGATATGCTTTTGGTTATTGATGTGGGCAATACAAATATTGTACTTGGTGTTTACAAAGGAAAAAGGCTCGTCGCAAGCTGGAGAATGACCACGTCAAACAATCAGACAGCCGATGAGATTGGCATATTCATTCACTCGCTTTTTGACTATTCAGAGGTTGACGCCGGCGAAATAGATGCTATAATCATATCTTCGGTAGTACCTAATATTATGTACTCACTGACCCATGGTCTGGTTAAATATTTCCATATCCAGCCCATGATAGTCGGTGCCGGCATCAAAACGGGAGTAAACCTTATGATGGAAAATCCCAAGGAAATGGGCGCTGACAGAATAGTAAAACTTGTGGCGGCCTATGAGATATACGGCGGACCCGCCATGGTCATTGACTACAGCACCGCCACCACCTATGACGTAATAAACGAAAAGGGCATTTTTGTAACGGGAATAACGGCTCCCGGCATACAGGTATGCGCCGACGCCCTTATCGAAAGTACGGCACAGCTTCCCAATGTTGAGATAAGAAAGCCTAAATCCATTGTTGTGAAAAACACCATAGGAAGCCTTCAGGCCGGAATAGTATACGGACATATAGGCGAGACAAAGTATATAATCGAACAGGTCAAAAAGGAGCTTAACCTCCCCGAAATGAAGGTTATAGCCACGGGCGGACTTGCTAAGATAATGGAAAGCAACGAACCTCTTTTTGATGTGATAGACCCTCTGCTCACACTTAAGGGACTGAGGATAGTCTATGAAAAAAATAAGAAAACAAAGGCAGAGAGAAAGTGAAAATAGGAAATCTTGAATTAAAAAACAATGTGTTTCTCGGCCCCATGGCAGGGGTTACGGACAGACCCTTCAGGACGCTGTGCAGTGAGATGGACTGCGGACTGGTGTATTCGGAAATGGTAAGCGCCAAGGGAATATTTTATAATAACGAGAACACAAAGGAACTTTTGGACATTGGGCTTGACGAAAAACCGGCGGCAATACAGCTTTTTGGTTCGGACCCGGAGATAATGGGGGCCATGGCCAAAAAGATTGAAGGAATAAATGCCGATACGGTAGACATAAATATGGGCTGTCCCGTACCTAAGGTAGTAAAAAACGGGGAAGGAAGCGCGCTGATGAAAACTCCTGAGCTTGCGGGCAGAATAATCAGAGCCATGGTAGACAGCCAGAAAAAGCCGGTAACGGTAAAAATAAGAAAAGGCTTTGACGACAGAAGCGTCAATGCCGTGGAAATGGCGCTCATAGCCCAGGAAAACGGAGCGTCGGCTGTTGCGGTCCATGGAAGGACCAGGGAGCAGTACTACAGCGGAAAGGCTGACTGGGATATAATAAAGAAAGTTAAGGAAGCCGTTTCCATACCGGTAATAGGAAACGGCGATATATTTGAGCCCCAGGATGCAGAAAGAATGCTGGATTATACAGGCTGTGACGCCGTAATGATAGCAAGAGGGGCCCAGGGAAATCCCTGGATATTTAAAAGAACAGTCCACTATCTGAAAACCGGTGAGCTTTTGGATAAGCCGTCGGCCGAAGAAAGAATAAAAACGGCGCTCAGACACGCCAGAATGCTTATTGACTATAAGGGAGAATATATAGGCGTAAGGCAGATGAGGGCCCATATGGCATGGTATGTTAAAGGTGTAAAAGGGGCATCGTCAGTAAGGGACAAAATAAATCATGCCGAAAACTATGAACAGATAGAGGAAATATTAAGCAAAATAGAGTTTTAGGAGGACAAAAGAAATGAAGAAGTTTTTAAGAACAGCAGCAGTTATGGTTATGGCGGCAGCACTTTTAGGAGGATGCGCTTCAACAGACAGCACAGCTGAAAACAATGCCGAAACAACAGAGGCAGAAGGCACAGAAGCAGAAGGCACAGATGCTGAAGCAGAGGCAGCAGAAGCAGGCGTAGCCCTCAGCGTTGTAGTTGAGCCCATGACAGAGGACGAATTTGCACAGTTAGACCCCGGCAGTGTAGAAAATCCCGTTATTGACAACTTCTCAAAGGTAACAATAACAGTTGATATGACAGGTATGATACCCGGTACAGAAAGAAACGTAAAGATGCCCGCTTTAAGAAACCTTGTGGCTGATACAGGAATCGGTACATATATCCAGGGCAGCGGAAGCAGCGAGAATGATACGGAAGCAGATTTTTCAAAGTTCGTATCTGAAAATATAATTTACAGAGAAGGCCTTACAGATGAGGACATCAAGGGCATATTTGCAGATGCTGAGGCTGTTGCAACATACGTTGATGCCAACGGAGAAACTGTTGAAACAACAATTCCTTTCGCAGATTACATTGAATTCAAATAATTTATCCTATTTAACAGACGAAGGAAAAAGACAGGATACAGACATAAAACATACAGAATAGATACAGCATAAAAATATACAAAGGCGAAGCCAAGGCTTCGCCTTTGTGGTATGAATAGGAGGAACACCATGGAAAGAGACCTGACAAAGGGAAGAATTACATCAACTATGATAAGATTTGCCATTCCTATGATAATCGGCGACCTGCTCCAGCAGCTGTATAATGTGGTTGATACGCTTATAGTCGGACAGTTTGTCGGCAGGGATGCACTGGCGGCGGTAGGTTCATCATATACGCTTATGACATTCCTTACGTCCATACTGCTGGGACTATGTATGGGAAGCGGAACGGTTTTTTCCATGTACTACGGCGGAAAAAACACCAAAAGACTTAAAAAAAGCATATCAACTTCATTTATTATGATAGCTCTATGCGCGGCTCTGCTCAGTATCATAGTTTTTGTTTTTATCGACCCCATAATGGGTCTTTTGAAGGTGCCCGCGGAAATTTATGGTATGATGAGAAGTTATCTCTGGATAATATTCACAGGCATATGTGCCACATTTTTATACAATTTTTTCGCATCCCTCTTAAGGGCTCTGGGCAATTCCGTTGTTCCCCTTATTTTCTTAGGTATTTCAGCGGTTATGAATATTGTGCTGGACTTGGTATTTGTACTGGTATTTAAAAGGGGAGTTGCAGGTGCCGCAGAGGCAACCGTCATATCCCAGTATGTTTCGGGCATTGGCATAACTGTCTATACCCTCATAAAACATCCAGATTTAAGACCCGACGAAGGCATATACGAAAAGGGCCTTTTAAGGGAGCTGGCAGACTTCTCGTTTTTGACCTGTCTCCAGCAGTCCATAATGAACTTCGGCATACTTATGGTGCAGGGACTTATAAACAGTTTCGGCATCGTAGTAATGGCGGCTTTTGCGGCGGCAGTAAAGATAGACTCCTTTGCCTATATGCCGGTGCAGGACTTCGGAAACGCATTTTCCATATTCATAGCCCAGAATTATGGTGCCAGGGAAAATGAAAGAATTAAAACAGGCATAAAGGCAGCCTTTAAAATGGCGGCCATATTCAGTATTACCATAAGCGCCATTGTATTTATATTCGCTAAACCTCTTATGCTCATATTCATACAGCCCCAGGAAACGGAAGTTTTAGCCGTGGGCATACAGTATCTGAGAATAGAGGGTGCCTGCTATGTGGGCATAGGCTGGCTGTTCCTTTTCTACGGCCTTTACAGAGCCATAAGACGCCCCGGAATGTCCGTAGTTCTTACCATAGTTTCCCTTGGAACAAGGGTAGCTCTGGCCTACAGCCTTTCGGCAATACCGTTTATCGGAGTAGTCGGAATATGGGCGTCCGTCCCCATTGGCTGGTTTTTGGCTGATGCCATAGGAGCGGTATATTACCGCAAAATAAGAAAAAAATCGGACAGCATTTTTGGAAATGTCTGACAAGATTGGAAAATAAAAATAAACAAAAGTTCAGTTCCGAATTAGGCAGTTTTTTCGGATAAAAATAAATACGCCGCGGCTTTTATTGCGAAAAACAGTAAGGCCGCGGCGTTGTTTTATTAAGGAATGAAATAATATCAGAAAAGTTCTCTTTCTTTTTCTGTAAGAGATGCTATAGTGGCATGCATATCCTTAAGATAGAATACGGACATTGCCGGGTTCTCTGCTGAACCGTACATTTTAAGGAGGTCAGGCATAACCTCAAATACCTTTTTCTTGGCGTCCATATTGTCGTTGTCAAATACAACTTCTCCACTTACACGTACAAAATGTGTGTCAGGAGCCATTGAGCAGAATTCGATTTTGGGATTTTTCTCCATCTGCTTGCATACCTTTTTAGGGAGGGCAGTTACCATATAGAATTTATCGTTGAAAATCATATGAAATCCAAACGGTCTTACTCTGGGCTGTCCGTTGTCATCCGTTGCCAGATAGAAAACAGGATTTTTCTCTAAAAACTTTAATAATTCATCCATAATACACAATCTCCCTTCTTGTCTTACAGTAATAATTTACAATTAATATTATATACTTTTACTCGAAAATAACAATAGTTTTAAAAAAAAGGTACTAAAAAAAATACTTTTGTTCAGTCTCTGAAAAAAGCAAATTTGTCACATTAACGACCTTGTTACTTTAGAAAAAAAGTGTTATAGTAATATTGATAGCATATATTGGATTTTGGGGTAAATAAATATACAAATGCTATAATCAATGTGCGCATTGGAAGAAATCGAAACTATATGAAGCCGGGAGGAATAGTTTATGAGCAAAAAATATGTTTATATGTTCAGTGAAGGAAATGCGTCGATGAGAAATCTTTTAGGCGGCAAGGGCGCCAACCTTGCCGAAATGACAGTTATGGGGCTGCCTATACCTCAGGGATTTACCGTTTCGACAGAAGCTTGTACAGAATACAATGAGGGCGGCAAGGTCCTTTCTGATGAAATGATTTCTCAGATTGAAGAGGCTCTCAAAAAACTTGAGGCCATCGCGGGTAAAACTTTGGGAGACAACGAAAATCCCCTCCTCGTTTCTGTCCGCTCCGGAGCAAGAGCTTCAATGCCCGGAATGATGGATACTGTCCTTAACCTTGGTCTTAACGACATTTCGGTTGAAGGCCTCGCAAAGGCAACAGCTAATCCCAGATTCGCCTATGACTCATACAGAAGATTCATTATGATGTTTGCTGACGTTGTTATCGGCGTTTCAAAATCCAAATTTGAAAGAAAACTTGATGAATACAAGGAAAAAGTAGGTGCCCAGTACGATACTGACCTCACTGCAGAAAATCTTAAGGAAGTTGTTGACATATTCAAACAGATTTACCTTGAGGACCAGGGATGCGACTTCCCTCAGGACCCTAAGGAACAGCTTTTTGAAGCAGTTAAGGCCGTATTCCGTTCATGGGACAACCCCAGAGCCTTTACATACAGAAGAATGAACGATATCCCTTACAGCTGGGGTACCGCCGTTAACGTACAGATGATGGTATTCGGAAATATGGGAGATACTTCCGGTACAGGTGTTGCTTTCACAAGAAATGCCGCAACAGGCGAAAAGATGATTTTCGGCGAGTACCTTATCAACGCTCAGGGCGAGGACGTTGTTGCCGGTGTTCGTACACCTAAGCCCATCGCTACTCTTGAGCAGGATATGCCCGAAGTATACGTTCAGTTCATGGAAATAGCAAATAAGCTTGAACAGCATTATAAAGATATGCAGGATATGGAGTTCACCATCGAAAAAGGCAAACTCTACTTCCTCCAGACAAGAAACGGAAAGAGAACAGCAAACGCTGCCCTCAAGATTGCCGTTGATATGGTTGACGAAGGTCTCCTTACAACAGACGAGGCGCTCTTAAGGGTTGAGCCCAAACAGCTCGACCAGCTCCTTCACCCTGCCTTTGACCAGAAAGCTCTTAAGGCTGCAAAAGCCCTTGGAAAAGGTCTTCCCGCATCACCCGGTGCAGGTGCAGGAAAGGTTTACTTCACAGCTGAAGAAGCTAAGGCTGCCGCTGACGCAGGCGAAAGAGTTGTACTCGTAAGACTTGAGACTTCTCCCGAAGATATCGAAGGTATGGCCGTTGCCGAAGGTATACTTACA
>CABPCX010000020.1 GCA_902406135.1 uncultured Eubacteriales bacterium | reverse complement strand
TTCCGCTTCGTTCAGTTATTATTTCTCCCGACGCGCCGTAAAGAATGGGGATACCCTGAGTAACGGCCTTCTGTATGAACGCAACGGAAAATATTCTTTTAATTATAATAAGTATAATATCCATAGCTTAAGCCTCCTCGCGTTTTCCCCTTCGAATGATGCGGTAATTTATAAAGAATTCGCATCCGATAAGGAAAAATAATATTATTCCTGTCATAACTTCCGCAGCGGACTCATTAAGTCCGAACTGGCTGGCTATCTGCTTAGCTCCGTTATCAAGGAACACAAGTAAGAATGATATTACTACCATTATGTAGGGGTTAAACTTAGCAAGCCAAGATACGATTATGGCTGTAAATCCTCGTCCGCCCGCCGTATTTACGGATATGGTATGGCTGGGGCCTGTAAAGCCGCAGAGGGCGCCTGAAAGGGCCATGGTTCTAAGTATTACCTTCTTTACATTGATACCGGCATATCTGGCTGTGTTTTCACTCTCGCCTACTACCGCTATCTCATAACCGTGCTTTGTCTTTTTAAGATATATGGCCATTATGACCGTAAGGGACATAACAACTATAACATTTATACTGTAATTGAAGTTTCCGAATATACCGCTTAAAAATGATGTGGATATCCAGCCCGCCTTTGTACTCTGATTGATTGTTCCTATGGTTCCGCTTCCCTTTACAGCTTCCCATATAATACAGAAATATGATGTGAGCTGTATGGCTATATAGTTCATCATAAGAGTGAAAAGCGTCTCGTTTGTATTATATTTAGCCTTGAAAAACGCAGGGATTATTCCCCATACAAGGCCGGCTGCGATACTGCATATTATCATAACAATGAATAATACGGCAGGAGAGAAAGATGCTCCAAAGTATCTCATTACCGCCGCTGTGGCAATGCCTCCCACAAGTATCTGTCCTTCGGCTCCGATGTTCCAAAAACGCATCTTAAACGCCGGAGTTATGGCAAGGGCTACCGACAAAAGTATCATTGTGTCCCTTAAAGTATTCCATGTTCTTCTTGGTGTTCCTACTGCTCCGTCTACCATTCCCATATATACGGAAAGGGGATTTTCCTTAGTAAGAACAAATACAAATACGCCGCATACAACCAGCGCAAGCAGGAACGCTATTATCCTTATGATAACCGCCTTTTTGTGGGATATGTCGCTTCGCTTCGCTATTCTGAACATGGGTTCTTTCTTTAAGCCGCTGTCAGCCATTTTACATTCCCTCCTCTGTATGCTTCGTCATCATAAGACCTACCTGTTCCTTTGTGGTGCTTCGTGCGTCAACTACTCCGCTGACCTTACCGGCACACAATACGAGTATTTTATCCGCCAGCTCCAGAAGCACGTCCAAATCCTCGCCGACATAAACAACGGCAACGCCTTTTGCCTTCTGCTGGTTTATGAGGTGGTAAATGGTATATGAAGTGTTTATATCAAGACCTCTTACCGCATAGGCAGTCATAAGTACCGACGGTGCGTTGGCTATCTCCCTGCCTACCAGCACCTTCTGTACGTTTCCGCCCGAAAGCTTTCTTATGGGTGTGGAAAGGCTTGGTGTAACTACGTGAAGTCCTTCAACTATTTTTTCCGTTCTTTCCTTAGGGTTCTTTCTGTTGAGGAATGAACCTTTGCCGTCTCTGTAGCTTCTTAACATTACGTTATCCGTAAGGTCCATATTAGCCACAAGACCCATACCAAGTCTGTCCTCGGGAACAAATGACAGCGCAACGCCTATCTTTCTTATGGCCAGGGGTGATTTTCCCACAAGCTCTGTCTGGGTATTGTCGTCGGCAAAGTATGTTATGCTTCCGTCCTGTATTATCTGAAGTCCGGCTACTGCCTCAAGAAGCTCCTTCTGGCCGCTTCCTGCAATACCCGCAATTCCGAGAACTTCTCCTCCGTATACGTCGAAGGATACGTTATCAAGGGTCTTTACGCCGTTTTTATCAATACATGTAAGATTTTTTATTTCCAGTCTCTTCTTAACGTCCTTTGGTTCTTCTCTGCCTATGTCAAGGCTTACCTTCTCGCCTACCATCATTTCCGTGAGCGAAAGCTCCGTTGCCTCGCTTGTAGGCACCGTTCCGATATAACGGCCCTTTCTGAGAACTGCTACCCTGTTTGAAAGGGAAAGCACCTCGTGAAGTTTATGAGTTATGATTATAATTGCTTTGCCGTCGTCTCTCATGTTGCGAAGAACATCAAAAAGCCTGTCTGTTTCCTGGGGCGTAAGAACCGCCGTAGGCTCATCCAGTATGAGTATGTTTGCTCCTCTGTAGAGCATTTTAACTATCTCAACAGTCTGTTTTTCAGATACAGACATATTGTATATCTTTTTGAGCGGGTCAAGCTCAAAGCCGTATCTGTCAACAAGCTCTTTTATCTTGTTCACAACCTCGCCCATTTTTATGATTTCTGCTCCGGGAAGTCCAAGAATAATTTTTTCAGCCGCCGTAAAGGTGTCTATAAGCTTGAAATGCTGATGTATCATTCCTATTCCCAGCTCAAAGGCGTCCGCCGGACACGTTATTTTAACTTCTTTTCCATCTATGAAAATCTCGCCTTCATCCGGGAAATATATTCCGGCAAGCATATTCATCAGAGTAGTTTTTCCGCTTCCGTTTTCGCCCAAAAGAGAAAGAATTTCACCCTTTCGTACATCCAGCGAAATATCCTTGTTAGCAACGACTTCGCCAAAGTATTTGCTTATGTTTTTAAGCTCTATCGCATTTGCCGTATTCAAAATCTCTCCTCCTTTACTCTTTTTAAACGGAATAGGGCAGGGCTGCCCTCTTTAGAGCCACCCTGCCCCGGATTATAAACTATTAGTATACTGTATTAAGTTCTGTGATGCCGTCTACTACAAATGAGAATGCAGGAGCTGACGCAATTTCTGATTCCATAAAGTATCCGTCGGGGCTGATGTATTCAACGCCGTTGAATCCTTCAAGATTTGCTGTAGATGTGATTGTCTCGCCGCCTACAGTCCATTTTGATGTATCGAATACTTTAAGTTCGCCGCTGTCAATAGCTGCCCATACTTCCTCAACTTTTTCTTCTGTTCCTTCAGCAATTGCTACTTCGTTGAGTTCTGTAAGAAGTACTGCATTGTCTGAATGTCCGTGGCACCAGTCTACAGGGATTGTCTCGCCGTCAAGCATACATTTAACAGCGTATGTATAGTATGAACCCCAGTTGATTGCTGATGATACAAGGGCATAGTTGGGAGCTGCATCAATCATTGATACGTTGTATCCAACGTCGCATACGCCTGCTGCTTCACAAGCTGTTGCAGCACCTGTTGTATCGGCGTGCTGGCTGATAAGTACGCAGCCGTCAGCTATAAGAGCTTCTGCTGTTTCTTTTTCAAGAGCCTGGTCAGCCCATGCACCTGTGTACTTAACTTCCATTGTAACGTTAGGGCAGATTGATCTTACGCCAAGGAAATATGCTGTGTAGCCTGATTTAACCTCTGCGTATGAATAAGCGCCTACATAACCGATCTTAGCGTCTGTGTCTGCTCCGTAGAGCTCTGCAAGTTTCATGCCTGCAACAACACCTGCAACATAACGTGCTTCATAAATGTTTGCAAAGTAGTTGTGTACGTTTGAAAGGCCGCTTGTTGCTGCCTTATAGCCTGTTGCGTGGCAGAACTGAACGTCAGGATATTCTTCAGCAGCCTGAAGTACATAGTCCTCATGTCCGAAGCTGTTTGCAAAGATAATGTCGCATCCCTGCTCAGCAAGGTCTACTGCCGCGTCATAGCAGCTTTCATCTTCGGGTACATTCCATTTGTAGATGATCTGGTCATCGGTAAGGCCAAGTTCGTCTCTCATCTTGAGAGCGCCTTCGTAATGAGCGTATGTGTAACCCTCATTTTCGTCACCGATAAAAATAAAGCCAACTTTGATGTCACTTGCCGCAACACCGGCTGTTTCTGTGGTTTCTTCACCCTCAGCCGTCTCTGTGGTCTCAGTTGAAGAGCCGCATCCGGCAATTCCGAGAACCATTGCAGCAGATAAAAGAACTGCTAAAAATTTTTTCATTTTCAATCCTCCTAAGCCTTCTTTTTTACTTTAACTTTTTACCATATATCAACCGCCAAAAAGCGGTGGTATATCACAATTTTTTACAATTATATTATAATCTACACTTATAGTACCCGTCAATCATCAATGGCCTGTGACGCACCATAAATATTTTTTATGTCAACTATTTTGCATTATACTTCAAAGGTTTCGGCAACTTTCTTAAGTCTTTCAACTATATTAATATGCTGGGGACAGATTTCCTCACATTTACGGCAGGCAACACAAGCTGAAGCCTTCTGGCCGAACATGGGAACCCATTCATTATATCTCTTCTGTTCTTCTTCAAAGCTGCTTCCTGTCTTATAGTTGTTGTAAACAACGAAGTTATAGGGTATTCCAACACCCTTTGGACAGGGGAGACAGTATGAACAGCCTGTGCAGGGAACCGTATCATATGAATTGAATACAGCCTGTACCTTTTCGATAACCTTTTCGTCTTCGGCGCTGAACATTCCTGCCTTTGAGCGTGAAGCATACTCAAGGTTCTGAGCTATCTGCTCTTCATTGCTCATACCGCTGAGTACAACTGAAACTTCGGGCATATTCCAGAGATAGTCAAGACCCCATTCAACGGCTGACTTATCTGTTGTATCGAATATTTCCTTTACGGCTGCGGGCACGTTTGCCAGGTATCCTCCTCTTAAGGGCTCCATTATGGAAACGGCCATTCCCTTTGAAGCGGCATACTTAAGGCCTTCTATGCCTGCCTGGTATTTTGTATCTATGTAGTTGAGCTGTATCTGGCAGAAATCCCAGTTATAAGCGTCACATATATTTTTGAATACATCAATCTTGTCATGGAAAGAGAATCCCACATATTTTATTTTTCCTGCCGCTCTTGCAGCTTCAAGTCTCTCCATAACACCGTATCTGAGAACTTTTTTCTCAAAAGCTATGGCATTCATAGCATGAAGGAGATAAAAATCTATATGGTCTGTCTGAAGTCTTTCCAGCTGTTTGTCAAGTATTGTATCAAAGTCGTCTCCGCTTTTGAACATCCATGCGGGAGCCTTCGTGGCAAGATATACTTTGTCACGGTATCCGTCTAAAAGTGCCTTTCCTGTTATCTTCTCACTGTTGCCGCCGTGGTAGTTGAAAGCGGTATCAACATAATTAAGACCGTTGTCAATGGCACTTCTGAGCATGGCAATGGCTCTTTCTTCGTCTACTTTTCCTTCCGCATCGGCAGGAAGTCTCATCATTCCAAAGCCTATGGGGGATACTTTTATTCCGGTTTTTCCGAATTCTCTGTACTGCATCAGGCAAATCCTCCTTAAAATAAAGTGTATTTATATAATACCTTAATTTCATTCCCATGTAAATAAAAAACTCCCGTTTAAACGGGAGTTTAAATTCATCGTATGAGTGTTACCGTATTCCACAGCTGTGCGTTTTTCTCAATGTCCGCTTCACTCTGCCACTTCTCAAATTCACCGGCAAAATACTGCTGTTTCATATTCTCTTCATAGTAATATCTTGCGAAATCCTTGACCTGCGCCTCATCAACGGTTTCTCCGCTGTCCGATACGCCGGTATAGGCCTTATACTGCTCGGTTATGGTATCCTTATTGGATTCATAATACTCGTCAAATTCTTCGTCGCTTATGACATAGTCTTTGACCATATACTTATATACTTCATTATATAAGGCGTTTTCACGCATTACTTCTTTATAAAGCTCCAAATCGGCTCCGATGTCCTCTTTTTCACTGTCCGTAAGGCCGTTATAAATTTCCTCGGCCGAAGCTTCCGCTTCCGAAATAGTTTCGTCATCCAGCTCAATGCCCGCTGACGCCGCCTTTTCCTCTGCGAATTTCACAAGGGTTATGGTAGAAAGGGTGTTGTCCTTTGCCACCGTTTCGGCAGACCTGCCGTCAAAGTCCGTTTCCCATATATCCTCTCCGCCAAGGGCTTCAAAGCTTTTCTGGGTCTCGTACATATATATGTTAAATTCTTCTCTGGATACGGTTTCGCCGTTTATTTTTACTACATAGTTTTCATCGGCTGTTTCTTTGGCTGTAGAGCATCCGCTAAGCATCGCAGTTATCAATACAGCGCTTACAGCCAGTCTTGCAAAAACTTTTTTCACAATACAGCCCTCCTTTTTGATTTATTATACCTGATTTCTTTTATTTTTCAACCTTTGTTAAATCCTGAATGAAAGTTTTAATATATTCGAGAGAATTTTTTTCATCTCTGGGTGATGTTTTTATGGTTATATAAGGTTCCTCAGCCGCCGTAAACATATAGGGACTGTTTTTGGCCATAAGCATCTGTGTTATTCTTTCAGTATCAACTCCGGCATTGGACTTGAAGGTCACAACTATGTTTTTCTGCTTTTCGGCCACGGATATTATGCCGAGATTATGGGCCTCGCTCTTTACAAGTGCCACATCAAGAAGGGTCTGGACACTCTTTGGCATGGTGCCGAATCTGTCCTCAATCTCCTCCTGTATATCATAAAAGGATTCCTGGCTGTCTATGAGTGATATCTTCTTATATATCTCAAGCCTCTGTTCCTCATTTTCTATATAATACCCCGGTATATAGGCATTTACGCTTATATCTATGGTGGTCTCGAAACTTTCGCTTCTGTCCACACCCTTAAGCTTGCATACGGCCTCATCCAGCAGTTTGCAGTACATATCGTATCCTACCGTCTCCATATGTCCGTGCTGCTCGGCGCCAAGCAGTGAGCCTGCACCCCTTATTTCCAGGTCCCTCATGGCTATCTTGAAACCTGAGCCGAATTCCGTAAACTCCCTTATGGTCTGAAGTCTCTTTTCAGCCACTTCCTGAAGCACCTTATCCCTGCGGTACATAAAGTAGGCATAGGAAGTCCTGTTGCTTCTTCCGACACGTCCCCTCAGCTGATAAAGCTGGGAAAGTCCCATTCTGTCGGCATCCTGTATTATTATTGTGTTTACGTTGGGAATATCAAGGCCTGTCTCGATTATGGTCGTACATACAAGCACGTCCGTATCGCCGTCTATAAATTCTTCCATTATGCCTTCAAGCTCTCGCTCGCTCATTCTGCCGTGGGCATACTGCACCCTGGCTTCCGGCACAAGTTTCTGAATTCTTGCGGCCACTTCGTATATATTGTCTATTCTGTTATGCAGATAATATACCTGTCCGCCCCTGGCCAGCTCTCTGTGTATGGCGTCCCTTACGGACTGCTCGTTGCTTTCCATAACAAAGGTCTGTACGGGAAGTCTTTCTTCGGGCGGCTCCTCCAGAAGGCTCATATCCCTTATGCCCGAAAGGCTCATATGCAGCGTCCTTGGAATGGGTGTGGCAGTAAGGGTCAGTACATTGACGTTTTCCTTTATTCTTTTAAGCTTTTCCTTATGGGCAACGCCGAATCTCTGCTCCTCATCGACGATTATAAGTCCCAAGTCCTTGAATTTTACGTCCTTGGATAATAATCTATGGGTTCCTATAACTATATCCGCCATTCCGGTCTCAAGATTTTTCAAAGTCTGTTTCTGCTCGGAAGCTGTCCTGAATCGGTTTAACAGCTCTATCTGTACCGGATATGCCGCCATTCTTTTTGTGAATGTGGAATAATGCTGCTGGGCAAGTATGGTGGTGGGCACAAGGTATGCCACCTGTTTTCCGTCCTGCACCGTCTTAAAGGCCGCCCTTATGGCTACCTCGGTCTTTCCGTAACCCACGTCTCCGCATACAAGACGGTCCATTACCTTGCCGCTTTCCATATCCCTCTTTATATCTTCTATGGCATTGAGCTGGTCGTCGGTCTCCGTATAATCAAAGCTTTCCTCAAACTCCCTCTGCCATGTGGTATCGGGAGAATATTTGAAGCCTTCCGCCGCCTGTCTCTTGGCATAGACTTCCACCAAATCTTCGGCAAGTATGGCAACGGCCGCCCTTACCTTGGATTTCATCTTTCCCCAGTCGGGTCCGCCAAGTTTGCTCAGTTTCGGTCTGGCGCCGTCACTTCCGATATATTTCTGCACCAAATCCATCTGGTTTACGGGCACAAAAAGATTGCTTCCGCCCCTATAGGATATTTTCAGATAGTCCTTATTTATTCCGTCCACGGAAATATTTTCAAGACCTCTGTATACGCCTATTCCGTGGCTTTCATGTACCACATAGTCGCCTACCTTAAGGTCTGTAAAGCTCTCTATAGCCTTGCCTTTTTTGACGCGTTTCTTTCTTCTCTTAAGGCCCTGCTCTCCGGTCAGCTCACTGAGGGAGAATACCGCAAATTTAATATCCGAATATTCAAATCCCTTTGACAGCCTTCCTCTGCATATATATACTCCGCCCTTTACGGGTACAAATTCCTGTCCTTCGCCTACGAGGGCGGCGTTTATGCCCCTGTCGGAAAGCTCGGAAGCAATTCTAAAGCATCTGCTCTCTCCGCCTCCGAATATGACTATTCGGTAATCCTCATCCTTAAGATACTTTACCTCGTCATAGAACATTTCAAACTTGCTGTTAAATGCCGTTGAGGATTTTACAGTGAAGTTATACAGCCCCTTAAGCCTGAAATCCGGCAGGCTCTGGGGTACTGAGCAGAGAAGCACTTCCCTGAATTTTGACGAAAATGAATATATATCATCTATGGTAAATATTATGCCCGTCTGTTTGGGCAGTATATATCCGCTTTGAAGCCTTTCCTTCATACTCTCTGCAAACTCGCTGTATACGGTGTCCACATGGGCTTTCATCTTCTTTGGCTCGTCATAGAAAATAAGACTGCCTTCGGGAAGATAGTCAAAAAGACTGGCTGTTTTTACAGGCACAGAGTTTATAAAGGCTTCTGTGCCTCCCATATTGTTTCTGAGTCTTTCCGCCGCTTCCTTAACGGTGTTTTTTATATTTTCGGCGGCTTCGGCCATATCCTTTTTCTCGTAATTCTTTACGGCCTTTGCCATATCCTTTTCCATATCTTCGGCGGCTTCTTCCGCTGCCTTTTGGTCAAATACTATTTCCTTTACGGGAAATACCCTCAGATATTCCAGCTTTGACAGGGACCTTTGGCTCATTACGTCAAAACTCCTTACGGAGTCCACCTCATCGTCCCAAAACTCTATTCTGACCGCCGTTTCATGGACCGGTGAATATATATCCACTATGCCGCCTCTCAAGGCAAACTGTCCCACGCCTTCAACGGAGTCGCTTCTTTCATATCCCATATACACCAGCTTTTCCACAAGCTTATCTATGGGTATTATGTCTCCCTCTCTAAGCTCGAAAACAAGGCTTCTCATATCCTCTTTGGCCATAAGCCTTTCCAAAAGAGCCTCGGCCGTTGTGCATACGATGCCGGCTTCTCCCCTGATTATATCGTCCACCGCTTTAAACCTCTGCCTTGTTATGTCGCTTGAGTGGACGTCGGCGCTGTAAAATATAAAGTCCTTGGAAGGATAAAATACCGCCTTTTCATCAAAGGAGGATATATCGTTATATATGGCTCTGGCGGCGGCATCGTCATAGGATATTATGAGCGATGTCTTTCCTATTTCCTTATGCAGAGCATATATCATCTGTGTTTTCTGCACGTCAATAACTCCTGTTGCAAGAACAGGAGTCTCTCTGTTTTTTATATTTTCCAGCAGATATCTGTAATCCGCTATTTCCTTAAGCGGTTCCGTAAACCATTTCACAGAACTTCACCTCTTAAAAACTCATTATTTTACCTGCCTCAGGCTTCGGTTTTATCCGCATTGCCAGAAGAAGGGGTTTCCTTGTTTTCTTCTTTCTTTTCTTCGGGCTTTTCCTTTTTAACCTTTATCTTCTGCTTTGCGTTAAACTTATTCATGGCATCCTTCATACCGAGGGAAATAAATATTCCTACAGCCTGTGAAGCGTTGTCTATTCCTCTTTCGATACCTGCTTCATCGTCCTTTGAAAACTTGGCAAGCACATAGTCCGCTAAGTCCCAGCCGTTGGGCTTTTCTCCGATGCCGACTTTAACACGGTTAAATGTGTCCGTACCCATATGGCTTATTATGTTTTTTATGCCGTTATGGCCGCCGGCGCTTCCCTTTTCCCTGAGCCTTATCATTCCAATCTCAAGGCTTGTATCATCATAAACAACTATCATATTTTCAATGGGCACCTTATAAAAGGACATAACTTCCTTAACGCTCTCGCCGCTTAAGTTCATATATGTCTGGGGCTTTACAAGAAGCACCTTTTTTCCGCTTATCATACCGTCGCCGATTAAGGCTTTGTGCTTGAATTTGGACACATCTATATTATACTGGCCAGCCAGTTTATCTATTACCCTGAATCCCACATTATGCTTTGTATCCGCATATTCCTTTCCGGGATTTCCAAGTCCGACTATTACATACATATTTTTATCTCCTCTGTTAAACATTCCTGCAAAAAGACTTTTATAAGCCGCAATAACGATAAACAATATTACTACGGCAGAGATTACCGTTTTAAGCAAGTCCATTTCTTATGTATCTCTCCGTTTCGTCTCTTGAAGCCGTAAATGCTCCCTGCATTATATTTCCTCTTCCGCCGCCGCGTCCGCCAAGGGCCTTATTGGCTTCCTTTATGAAGGCTGACATATCTGTCTTTGTGCTTCCGACAGCGTATTTATAGCCTTCCTCGTCACTGCCTGAAAATACTGCCGCTGAGGGCACCTTTTCAAGAAGCATTTCCGTAAACAGTCTAAGCTCAAAGGGCTCCATATTTTCCTCAAAGAATACGGCACAGGTCTCGTCGTCCTTTACGGAATCTCTCTTAAGCTCAAAAATCTGTTTCTTTGCGGCCACAAGCTGTTCCTTTATTTCGTTTCTTTCCTTCATAAGTCTTTCAACGGCTTCCTTTGTTTCATAGGGCTTTGCCGAAAGAAGATTGGATATGCCATGCACTATGCTGTCCTTTACGGCATAGTCCTCCCAAGCCTGTTTTCCGGCAAGCATGGTCACCCTTGTGCCCCCTTTGTAATTCTGGGAGCCTGTTATCTTTATTATTCCAATTTCTCCGCTTTTTACTACATGCAGACCGCAGCAGGCGCATGTATCGCAGTCTTTAAAATTTACTATTCTTACATCGCCTTCAAGGGCTTTCTTGCTTCTGTATTCCAGTTTTTCAAGCTCTTCGGGAGAGGGATAGAAAATGTTTGTATCAAAATTTCTATAAATTGCCTCATTGGCTTCCTTCTCAACAAGCTTAAGGTCATCGGAAGTAAGGGGTCCGTTGAAATCAATTGTTATGCAGTCGCTTCCCATATGGAATCCCACGTTATCATATCCGAAATGCTTATGTATAAGACCCGAAACTATATGCTCTCCTGAGTGCTGCTGCATAAGTCTGTGGCGTCTTTCCATATCCACCCACGCCTTTACTTTCTTTCCGCACTCAACCTCTTTATCGCAGTAGTGGACAACTTCGTTATCCTTGTCGTGTACGTCAAAAACATTGGCATCATCTATTTTTCCATGGTCTGCGGGCTGTCCGCCGCCTTCGGGATAAAAATATGTTCCGTCAAGAACTAACTCATATCTGTCTTTATTTTTTACACAGCTTATAACTGTGGCTTCAAATTCAGCTTTTCTTACATCATTATAAAAAAGTTTCTCTGTCATTACTGTCCTTCCTTTGTCCATAAATAGCATACCGCCTGGGTTCTGGCGGAAAAAGTCTCGTTTTCAAGAAGTTTTTTGACTTCTTTCCTTGTATAAAGTCCTGCCGTTATTTCCTCATCGGGGAATGTACAGTCCTCTATGTTTCCGTCTATATCGCATAAAACAAAATAGCTCTTTTCATCGGTTACTCCGGTGCACGAAAATGACGGCTTAAGTATGTCCCTTATTTTTATTATATCAAGGCCGGTTTCTTCCTTAAGCTCTCTTGCGGCGGTCTGCTCGGGAGTTTCTCCCTCTTCCATAAGCCCCGCCGGGAATGCCCACACATAGCCGTTTACTCCCATTCTGAACTCTCTTATCAATAATACTTTGTCATCTTTAAAGCCCGCTATGGCCACACCTGCAGTCTTTTTTCCAATGGAAAGAGCCGACAGATCGCTCTCCCGGCTTACCATTTCATATATTTTTTCTCTGCCTGCTTTATTCAGGTAGGT
>CABPCX010000019.1 GCA_902406135.1 uncultured Eubacteriales bacterium | reverse complement strand
CCTGAAACTTCTTACCCGCAGTGAGGGACAGGACTATTTTGAATATGTCAAAAACTTAAAGTCAAATCCCATCGCCAAGGCCGTAAAGCTGGAGGACCTTAAGGACAATATGGATATGTCAAGAATAAAGGAGCCAACAGAAAGGGATTTTTTGAGGCTTGAAAAATATAAAAAGGCAAAGGCCCTGTTAGAAGAATAAAAAAATAAGGCGGAGGGAAATACCCTCCGCCTCTTATTTTATTTACTCTACAATTCTTCGTCTTTTTCCTTTTTTATTATCTGATAAATAGATACAAGGCAGAATGCCATAAAGGACAAACCGATAATTACAACCGCTGCATTTTCATCAATATCCCAGACGGAAATATTTCCTCCGGAAACATAATATAACGGCATAAGAAAAAGCTCAAAAATACTTTTCAAAACGACCGCTATAGGAAAAGACAGCAGAAGAAGTATTTTATATATCAGTAATTTTTTCTTTTTCATAACGCCCCTCCTTAAAACTCCCATTACAATATATTCCATACCGTAATTTTATCATATCTAAAGAGACCCTGTATACTCTAAATATATAAAAAAGCCTCCGGCATATACCGGAGGCCTTTATGTTTTTTATTTTAATTACTGAGCCTTAACTTTGAGCCAGAGCTGGCTGAGTTTCTGTCTCATTACCTCGTTATCAACGAAAACTTCGTCTTTCTCGTAGTTTTCCCTGGGAAGGTATGCTGAGTTTCCAGCGTATTCGTTTTCAGCAACTTCTTTAAGCACCTGATCGTTTGTTGAGGCATAGCCTACTGTTACTGTATTGTCGTATGCTGCATCGTATGAAAGCATATAGTTGATGAACTCATGGGCAAGGGCAGGGCTTTCTGCGTTTGCAGGTATGCACATTGCGTCGCACCATACGTTTGTACCCTCTGTAGGCATATAGAAGTCCATATCAGGGTTCTCATCAAGGATAACTGCAGCGTCACCGCTGTATACAACTGCGATATCCTTTGTGCCGTTCATCATATTGTCGATAACTTCGTCTGTTACATAAGCAGGGTCCATTGTGTTGTTGAGCTCAAGAAGCCAGTTGTATGCTTCCTCAATCTCAGCGTCGTCCTCTGTATTCATTGAATATCCAAGAGACTTAAGAGCAACCATGAATGAGTCTCTCTCTGAGTCATACATATAGATTTTTCCTGCGTAGTCTGTATTTTTAAGGATGCTGTATCCCTGTTCCTCAATGAGTTCCTTGGGAACGTTCTGTGTATTATATACAAGACCTACTGTTCCCCAGAAATAAGGTACTGAGTATTCGTTTTCGGGATCGTATGCAAGATTTTTAACACCGTCTGTAAGCACGTCCATATTGGGGATAAGTGACTTATCTATAGGCTGAAGCATATCTTCTGATATAAGTCTCTGAATCATATAGTCAGAAGGAACGATAACGTCATAAGAATCTCCGCCCTGAAGCTTAGTAAACATCATCTCATTTGAGTCAAAGTACTCAACGATAACGTCAACGCCGTACTGTTTCTCAAAATTGCTGATAACGTTTTCTCCAAGATACTCGCCCCAAGTAAATAACTTGAGTGTGTCAGAACCGTATTTTTCTACGGGATCTTCAACGGCTGATGATGATGAGCCGCATCCTGAGAGCATAAGCAGTGCGCTTAATGCGATGGGTAAAATCTTTTTCATGCTGTTTTCTTCTCCTTTTTCTCTTTTAAAATTGGTATTATGTTGACTATGATAAGTACAACCGTAATTATAAATATAACAAGAGTCGACAGCGCATTTATTGAAGGGTTAATACGCTTGCTCATGGTATATACAAGTATTGATATATTGCTTACTCCGTTTCCTGTTACAAAGTAAGAAATAACGAAGTCATCAAAGGACATAGTGAATGCGATAAGCGCACCGGATATGATACCGGGCATTACCTGGGGAACTATGACCTTAGTAAGCGCCTGCCAGGGAGTTGCACCCAGGTCCATGGCCGCATCCGCCAGATTGGGGTCCAGCGAGCGGAGCTTTGGCGTTACCGAAAGCATAACATAGGGTATACAGAACATAACGTGGGCTAAAAGCAGTGTTCCGAAACCTTTTTTAACGCCAAGGGCGCTGAAGAACATCAAAAGTCCGATGGCAGTAACTATCTCCGGATTCATTATGGGGAAGTTATTTATCTGCTCTACGGTTTTCTTAAGCACCGGCCTGGATTTTGACAGACCGATTGAAGTTATTGTTCCCACAACCGTTGAAATTATTGTTGAAAGCACCGCAATGACTATGGTATATACAACGGATTCCATCATTGTCCTGTCATTGAACATCTTTTCGTACCATCTTAACGAAAATCCGTCAAAGTTCGTAAGCGAACGGGAGCTGTTAAACGAAAAGATAATTATATAAACGATAGGCGCATAGAAAAATATCATCATAAGTATCATAAATATTTTTGAGCCTATTTTTTTCTTTTCTTTCATTACAATCTTCCTCCCTTCGCCTCAGCCGGGTCAGTATCCAGCTTTCTGGTAATATAGAGAGAAACCATTATTATTATGGCCATTATAAGGGAAATGGCACTTCCGAAGCTCCAGTCTCCCGCTGTCAGGAACTGGGTCTCGATAACGTTTCCGATAAGCACGTACTGTCCTCCGCCAAGAAGCTTTGGTATAAAGAAGCTTGATACGGCAGGAAGGAATACGAGGGTTATACCGCTTATGACGCCGGGAAGGCTCATGGGCAGTGTAACCTTCAAGAATGACTGCACCTTATTGGCTCCCAGGTCGCTGGCTGCCTCAAGATAGCTTTTATCCATCTTATCCAGAGATGAATATATCTGAAGTATCATAAAGGGCACAAAGTTATATACCATTCCCAGTATTACCGCAAAATCCGTATATATCATTTTTATGGGTCCTACGCCAAAGAGCACCAGGAAAGAATTTATTACCCCGTTATCCTGAAGTATTCCAAGCCATGCGTATGTTCTTACGAGCATATTTATCCATGTGGGGAATGTTATAAGCAGTACAAGAGCCGCCTTATTTTTAGGCTTTGCCATGGCGATTATATATGCCGTGGGGTAGCCTATTATAAGACATATCACCGTTGTTAACAGCGCCACATAGAGTGAGCGGTAAAGTACGTCGGTGTATACGCTGTCGCTGAAAAATCTTGTGAAGTTAGACAGTGTAAATCTGAATGTTGTTACGTCGTTTCCCTGCTCTATGAAAGCGTACATAACTATCAAAAGCATGGGTGCTACGACCATTACGGATATCCATGCCACATATGGATATGCCATCTTTCTGAAATGGTTCATTTTCAGCCGTTAACGGACATAACGTGTATGTCCTCGGGTGTAAAGGTAAGGCCTACCTCGTCCCCTACTTCATATTTATCCGTTGTGTCGACTTTATACTCATAGCCTTCTGTGGCAAAGGTTACTTCGTATTCTCCTGCGACGATATTATCGGCATCAAAGTTATATTCAACCTTGGTTATTTCTACGGGCGAGCCGTCCTCAAGGCTCCATGCGGAAGCGTTTGCCCATGTCTTAAGGTCTGTTTCAAGGGCGATGCTTTCCTTTATCTCGTCCACGGACTTGAATATATTAACGGCATATATTTCTTCCTGATACTCGCTGCTGGCAACCCTGTTCTGGTCAAGGACTATCATCTTGGCTGTGAAGCTTGTTCCCGCTGAAGTATAGAAAGTAACGGGGTATGTACCCTTTTCTGCCTTTATCTCATACTCTATTTTTGATATGGAAACATATTCGTCTGTCTGGGGGTCCCAGGCCTGAGCCGATGCTCTGGCGATGATGTCCGCGTCTGTGAGTTCCTCAACGTCCTCGGCGTCAAGCACGAAGTCATTGGCACTCATCATTTCTCCCGCTTCCTCATTGACAACGGGCTTTTCGTCAAATACGTGCATCTTTACTGTGATAGTTGTACCTTTTTTGGTCTCAACTATTGTCTCATAATGCACACCCTTGAAAAGTACAGAACGTACAACACCCTTGAGTTTTCCCTGGCTCTTTTCCACGATGTCCAAGTCCTCGGGTCTTATTACTATCTGTACGGGTTCGTTTTCGTCAAATCCGAAGTCCACACACTCAAATTTCTTATCTTCAAACATTACTTCATAGTCCTTTATCATAACACCGTCAATGATGTTGCTTTCGCCTATGAAGTTTGCTACATATTCGTTTACGGGCTCGTTATATATGTCTGTGGGAGTTCCTATCTGCTGGATTTCTCCCTCTTTCATTACAACGATTTTATCTGACATTGTAAGGGCTTCTTCCTGGTCGTGGGTAACATAGATGAATGTGATTCCGACCTCCTGCTGTATTTTCTTAAGCTCGTGCTGCATCTCTTTTCTGAGCTTAAGGTCAAGGGCTCCAAGGGGCTCGTCAAGAAGAAGTACCTTAGGTTCGTTTACAAGGGCTCTGGCAATGGCAACACGCTGCTGCTGTCCGCCGCTCATTTCCGTTACGCTTCTTTTTCCGTAGTCCTCAAGACCTACAAGCTTCAGCATACGGTTTACCTTCTGCTCGATGACATCCTTGGGCTCCTTCTTTATCTTAAGGCCGAAGGCGATGTTGTCATAAACATTCATATGGGGGAAAAGCGCGTACTTCTGAAATACGGTGTTGAGCTCTCTTTTATAGGGAGGAATATCGGATATATCTTCGTTATCGAATATTACCTGTCCCTCATTCTGACGGAGAAATCCTCCGAGTATCCTTAAAAGTGTAGTCTTTCCGCAGCCTGAAGGTCCAAGCAGCGTTACAAACTCATTTTCGTAAATATCAAGGTTGATACCCTTAAGCACTATCTGTCCGTCAAATTCCTTGACTATGTTTTTGAACTGTATAAGTTTATTCATACTGTCCTCCTAAAACTCCTAAAAAAGCGGGGGTGTCGATACCCATATAATCTTTGCCGTTGTCTTTTTATCGTTGGCGATATAGTGGAAATCCTTTCCCGTCATATAGAAAGTCTCTCCCTTTTTCACCGTATATCTTTTTTCACCTACTACCAAAGTTGCCGTACCGTCGACAACATATCCAAACTCCTCACCGCCATGGGGGTTAACGCTGAATGATTTTCCTCCCTGTGGTATCTCGATGAGTATTGGCTCCATATCGTTTTTCTGTGTATTGGGAACTATCCAGTTTATGGTGCATTCGTCCCTCTCGTCCACGAAAAAGTCTTTTTTCTGGAATACGGTCTTTTCGTCTTTTTCCTCTTTGAAAAAATCAGATAAAGAGCTTCCCAGTGCCTCCAGAATGTCCTCCAAAGTCGATATTGACGGAGAAGTCAGGTTTCTCTCAAGCTGTGAAAGAAAGCCTTTTGTAAGTTCGCTTCTGCTTGCCAGTTCTTCAAGAGTGAGGCCGTTCTGGATACGGAGCTGCTTTATTTTGTGTCCGATATCCATATTAACGCTCCTTTATAAATACTAAACAAAACTATTACTAACACTAAACCGAATTACATTATACAATATTTTTCGACGATTGCAAGTATATTAAATAAAAAATTCGATTTATTAAACTTTTCATATGATTAAACAAAAAGTTATGTGACACTGTCACTGAACTTATACAAATTTTAGTATATTATAAAGCCATAAAAGAAAACAAAGTCCAAACGGACACTAAGAGAAAAGGAGAGATAGCAATGACAGCTTTAAAAATAACAAAAGAAAACTTCAAAAAAGAAATACTTGAATCAGATAAACCCGTACTCCTTGATTTCTGGGCAGCCTGGTGCGGACCCTGCAGAATGGTTTCACCCGTAGTAGATATGGTCGCAGCGGAAAACCCCGATATCAAAGTCGGAAAGGTAAATGTAGACGAACAGCAGGAACTTGCTTCAGCCTTCGGTGTTATGAGTATCCCCACTCTTGTAGCCGTAAGCGGCGGCAAGGAAGTAAACAGAATTGTAGGTGCGGTTCCCAAGGAAAGCATCCTCAAAATGTTAGGAAAGTAATATAAACCCCATTAAAGATTTTAAAAACATCAAAATAAGGATCAATAAAAGCAAACAGTAACTAATAAAAATCAGTACAGATAAATAAGGATTAAAACTAAAAGGGCCTGAAAAGGTCTTAATACTAAAGACATTTATATTCATGAATAAATCCCCCTTTTAAAAATTCGACGGTATGCCCCCACATACCGTCTTTTTCTGTTTATCTGATTTATTGAGCTGCGTCCGTTATGGTGGTATAATTTATTTTATCAAACGGAAAAGAAGTGGTTTTATGAAACTCAACGAAGATTGTCTCCGTGCAAAGCCAGCTGAATGCGACGCTTGCATGGAGTAGCGTAAGCAGCGTAAGTCGCATAACGCCGGCTTTATACCATTTAATATGCCAAATGCACATGGAGGAAGCCGGAATGAAATATATAAATGCAAAGGATATACTTCCCGAACATCTCATAAAAACTCTGCAGGAATATATACAGGGCGGATATATTTATATTCCCTCGGACAATACCTGCCAGAAACAGTGGGGAGAAGTATCGGGCTACCGTCAGGAGCTGGATATGAGAAACAGCCGTATAATCTCAGACCATAAAAATGGTCTGTCAGCGGAATGTCTCTCGGAAAAATACCACCTGTCGGTGTATGCCATAAAAAAGATAATATACCGTAAATAATAACAGGAGCTGTCATAATGACAGCTCTTTTTTATGTTCTTATACTCTTTGGTTATGTACTGTTTTGTATATATAAATATCCTTGTGAGCGGGATATGATTAAATAAAAAAACAGGAAGTGATTTATATGTGCACAAGATTCATATACCGGGGAAAGGATATAATAACGGCCTTTAACTTTGATATAGATACGGCCGTCTGGAGACATAAAGTCATAAAGGAAGCCAACAGATTTTTTATAGGCATAATGCGGCCTGACGGCATATACCATTCCTATCACGGCATAAACAAAAACGGCAACGCCGGCACTCTGCTTTATGTCCACGAAAATCCACGAGGGATATATTCACCTTCTTGGGACTGCCTGCCCATATCCCTGCTTACGGAAAAGTTTATAAGGGCAGAACTTTCCTTTGATGATGTTTTAGATATTCTTGAAACAAAGAGAATTGTATATGCCGAAGACGCGACTATGCAGGCTATGCTTACCGATAAAGATGGCCGCTCCCTTATAATTGAGCCCGGCATAGGCCACAGGCAGGGAGAGGGCAGATATTCTCTTATTACAAACTACTCCATTTTAAATCCCGAAAGCACCAGAGAATTCATAGTACCCGGAGATGACAGATATGAAAGGGCCAAAAGGATTCTAGACGGCTCAGACGATGATTTTTCCGTATGGGACGCTTTTAGTCTTTTACGGGAAGTACATCAGGAAGGCCCTTGGGCAACAAGGGTATCCTTCGTATATTCGGTTAAGGAAAACGCCGTATACTATACGGAAAACAATGACTTTGAACATATTAAAAAATACGCTTTTTAAAGGAGGGCCGTATATTATGAACCCGGATAAATTATATCCCAGGACGGGAGATTATCAGACCATATATCTCAAAAACGCGGTAACAAACCCGAATATAAGTGTGGGCAGCTATACCATATACAACGACTTTGAAAACGACCCCAGAGAGTTTGAGAAAAACAATGTTTTATACCACTATCCCATAAATAATGACAGGCTGATTATAGGCAGATTCTGCTCCATAGCCTGCGGAGCAAAATTTATATTTAACAGCGCCAATCATACTCTTTCGTCATTGTCCACCTATCCTTTTCCGATTTTTTATGAAGAATGGGGACTGGATATGGAAGAAGTAACCTCGGCTTGGGATAACAAAGGAGATATCGTAATAGGAAATGATGTATGGATAGGATACGGCGCCGTAATACTTTCGGGCGTAACCATAGGAGACGGAGCCATAATAGGCACCAATGCCCTTGTGACTAAGGATATACCTCCCTATACAATTGCAGGCGGCATACCGGCAAAACCCCTAAAAAAGCGTTTTTCCGAAGAAAAAATATCAGCCCTTATGAAAATAAAATGGTGGGACTGGAGCGAAGAGAAAATACTTAAAAATTTAAAATTCATAAAATCAGGAGACACCGACTCCCTTATGCGTAATTTACAGCATTGACAAGGGGACAAAAATATTTTCAGCTTATTGAAAAAGTGATATTCTTAAAAAAATCCTATTGACTCTCACGCGGCGTAATAGCTTAAAGTAAATTTATCAAAGGAGGCCGATGGTATGAGGACAGTAAAAGAAGTATCGGATATAACAGGTATCAGCGTGCGCACCCTTCACTACTATGATGAAATAGGGCTTTTAAAGCCCAGCGCAAAAAGTGGAGCAGGATACAGGCTTTATGACGATAAGGCATTGGAAACATTAAAACAGGTATTGTTTTTCCGTGAATTCGGTATTCCTCTTAAGGACATCAAATCTATGATAGATGACCCCGCCGTTGACAAAGCTCAGATGCTAAGGCTGCACAGAAAAATGCTTCTGGCAGAGAAAGAGCGTATCGAGCGTCTGGTCTCCGGAATTGATGATTTTCTGAAGGGAGAGAACAAAATGGATTTTACTGTTTTTAGCAAACCGGAGCTTGAAGAAATATTTCAAACAATGCTTGATAATATGCCCGAAGATATAAAAGCCCTGTCCGTTAAGGAGTTTGGGAGTATAGAGCAGTGGAAGGAGCATTATATAAACGTTTCTTCTTCCGAAAAAATGCAGAAGGGCTATGCCGAAGTAGTCAAATGGTACGGCGGAAAAGAAAAATATTTGTCCGTTATGAATGACCCCATAAGCAGTGAGTATGCCGAAGACTGCAACAGGCAGATAGACAAAATTTTGTATGAGCTGGCGTCTAAAAAAGACTGTGCCGTTGATTCCGATGAGGTAAAGGAACTTGTCTTACAATATGCGGCTAAAATAAAAGAATTCAGCCGTATTGAGCAGGAAGAAGGCCTTATGCTTGCCACAGCCCAAAGCTATAATAATGAGCTGATTAAGAAAAAAAACGATGAAAAATACGGCGAAGGCGCTTCGGAATTTTTTGCCCAGGCCATAGAAGGCTTTTATAAAGGGATTTAAGAGAGTTCAAATATTATTTTTATAATTTTTACTTTTTCCACTGAAACAAATTGTACTGGTATTTTAAATAAGCTGTATAAATCGCAGAGGTTTCACATAAAAACCAACAATTATTTATATAAATACTATACACTTTTTACACATCAAATAAGATAAATTTGAGCAGATAAGGAAAAATATTGCAAATTTGTTTTAATTGAGGTAAAATAATAAATGAAAATTATGACAGGTTGCTTAATACTTGGCCTATAACTGTCATAATGTAACTCGTAATTAGAAGATGGATAAAGGAAAGAAGTGAAGATTTAAAATGAAAAAACGTATTTTATCGCTGGCAGTTATGCTCTGTCTCGTATTTTCTCTTGCAGCCTGCGGCGGTGACTCCGGCAAGGAATCTACAACTCAGGAAACAGCAACAGAAGAATCAACAACTCAGGAAACAACAGAAGATACAAGCGGCTCTGAAGAAGGTGTCACTCTCGAAGACTACTTCAACTCAGACGCTATGCAGGCTCTCGTTGAATCCACTAAGGAACAGTATGAAGAACAAGGCATAACAGCTGCTATGTACGCTGAAGGCGATGAACTTAAGTATGATTTTACAGTAACTACTATGACAGGTCTCAGTGAGGAAGAACTCGCAGCTTTCTCCGATGCCCTTGCAGCAAGTATGGAATCCGCAGCATCTACATTCCAGGATACTGCTGACCAGGCAAAAGAAGTAGTAACAAATGATACCGTTACTGTAGTTGTAACTTATTTTGACGGAGACGGCAATGTGCTGTATACTCAGTCATTCACAGCCGCTGAATAACAAAAATAACAAATGCCCGTTCCAGCAAAAGCTGAAACGGGCATATTTTTTTAGTCGTCCGCTATCTCCGAAAGTTTTTTTCTGTCCGTTATCTCAACGGCTCCTCTGGAAAGCTTGACGGCTCCTTCATTCTGGAAATACTTTAGCATTCTTGTGACCACTTCTCTGGCGCTTCCCAGGTGGTTTGCTATTCTTTCGTGGGTTATTTCCAGTCTGTCACTGTTTTCTATATTGCTTTCCTCCAGCAGAAATGCCGCCAGCCTTTTATCAAAGCTTTTAAACATTACCTGTTCGATAAGCCACATTACTTCCGAAAATCTTGAGGCCATAAGCTCATTGGTATAGTTTGCCACTGCCGTGGATTTTTCCATAAGCTCACGGTATACATTGGGCGGTATGAGCCAGAATTCCGTATCTTTTTCCACTTCTATGCTCACGTCAAACTGTATTCCCGAAAATACGCAGGAAGCCGTAAACAGACAAAAATCCAGTTCAAAAAGTCTGAACAGTGTTATTTCCTTTCCTCCTTCGCTTAAAACAAAGGCTCTGAGCTGTCCTTCCTCCACAATTACAAGTCCCAGACATTCTCCCGAACTTTTGTGAAGTATCTTTCCCTTTTCTACCCTTCTTTTTACGGCAGAATCCTTAAGCATCTGCTTTTCATTTTCGGTCAGTTTATTCCAAATCGGAAAAACATTTTCAATTCCCATAAGTACCGCCTCCCTGTGGTTATGATACCATCAGGCCCGCTTCAAGGCAATAAAAAAATGTGATATAATCACTGTATTGTTTTTATTGTTCTGATAATATACAATTAAGATACGATAAAAAAGGAGATAATAAAAATGGCCGATAAAAAACTCATTGTAATAAAAGAAAACTGTCCCCAGAACCACAAATGCCCCTCAGTTAAGGTATGTCCCGTAGGAGCCCTTTCACAGGAAGGATTCAACGCTCCCACCGTTGACCTTAACGTATGCATAAAATGCGGCAAATGCTCGGCATTCTGTCCCAAAAAGGCACTGGTTCTTACAGATTGAAAATAACGAAAATAACGGCACCATAAAAAGGAGTGTTACTTATGAGAAAATACAATACAGTGATAATAGGCGGAGGTCCCGCAGGATATACAGCAGCCCTCTATGCAGCAAGGGCAGGCTTAAGCGTTATAGTGCTTGAGATGCTTGCTCCCGGAGGCCAGATGGCCACCACAACGGAAATAGACAATTACCCCGGTTTTGAGGAGACCGTGGACGGATTTGACCTGGCTATGAAAATGAAGGCAGGCGCCGAGCGTTTCGGAGCCGAAAGCGAATTTGCCGAGGTTACAGCCCTTGACCTTAAATCCGTACCCAAGACCGTTACTACAACATCGGAAACCTTTGAAGCCGATACCATAATTCTTGCCACAGGCGCCGCTCCCAGGGAGCTTGGTGTGGATCATGAAGGTGAGCTTAGGGGCCGTGGAGTATCCTACTGCGCTACATGCGACGGTATGATGTACAGAAACAAGACCGTAATCGTTGTTGGCGGAGGAAATACCGCAGCCGAGGATGCCCTCTATCTTTCAAAGCTCTGCACAAAGGTATATATGGTTCACAGAAGAGACCGTCTCAGAGCGTCAGCCGCATACAGGAAACAGCTTGAAGCGGCTGAAAACATTGAATTTGTATGGAACAGTCAGGTAACAAAACTTTTATTTGACAATATAATCACCGGTGCGGAGATAACCAACCGTGAAACCGGCGAAAAAACGGAAATATCCGCCAACGGTATATTTGTAGCCGTAGGAAGAATACCCAACAATGAACTTTTCAAAGACCAGCTTGAACTGGACGGCGAAGGCTACATTCTTTCCGACGAGACTACAAAAACAAGCATCCCCGGCGTATTTGCCGCAGGAGATATAAGACAGAAACCCTTAAGACAGATAGTTACAGCTGCCTCTGACGGAGCCGTGGCCAGCAAATTTGTTGAAGAATATCTGGGACTGCTCCCCTGATGAGATAAAATAAAAAGCGTCTGATAATATCAGACGCTTTTTTCATATAAGTCTCTCCGCCGCAAAGGCCAGCATAATTTTCAGCTTGTCGCTCTGGGTAAGCTCACAGCCAAGAATCTCTTTTATTTTCTTTATTTTATAATTGACCGTATTTCTGTGTACAAACGTTATGGATGCCACAGCCGTTATGCTTGAATCGTTTTCAAGATACAGCCTAAGGGTATTCAGATAGTCCGTATTGTTTTTCTCGTCATAGTCCCTGAGGGCTCCTAAAAACTCATCGCAGTAGTTTTTAAGACATTCCTTATCGTCAGCGGCCATAAGTATCTTATAAACACCCATATCGGAATATTTATTGAATATCTCACCCTTTGTAAGCGAAATTTTCACCACATCACAGGCACACCTGTAGGCCTTATATATTTTTGAACCGTTGGTCTCGCTTGCCGCTGTGCCCGCTGCAATTTTTCCGCCGCATAATTCCTTAAGGCTTTCGGCCAGCTCCTTTATTTCCTTCTCAAATACACTCTGCTCTATGCCCTGGCATATTATGATGATAACGGATTCCAGGGAAAACACCGAATGTCTCTGGGTGTATTTGTTGAGCCTTCGTATGGCGTTATACTTTGCCA
>CABPCX010000018.1 GCA_902406135.1 uncultured Eubacteriales bacterium | reverse complement strand
TTTTCTTTATACTCAGAGCAACCGGACTGCTTTCAGACGAGATGCTTTTGGCGGGAACAATATTTGCTATGCTGCCGTCAATGCTTATAATTACTGTACTGGCGCAGGAATATGACGCCGCACCGGACTATGCGGTAGCTTCTCTGCTGGCGACAACGGTAGGCTGTCTGTTTACAATGCCCGTTGTATTTTCATTCCTTGCGGGATTTTGCGGAATGTAAATAGAGGAATATAAATAAAAGAGTGTATCAGTTTAAAACTGATGCACTCTTTTTTGGTTTTAGTCGTCTTTTGTATGCGGCATAGCGGCATAACTGGAGTCGATAGTCATAACACAGTAATAGTTTGGATATTTAGCGTTTACAAGTTTCCTTATTTCCGTTTTAAGCTGAGACTCAGTCATATTGAGGGTATGGGGCATAACACAGTCAAAAATAAGATTTGTATGGGTCTCACCCGGCACAACTCTCAGGTCGTGTATGCTTAAACCTTCATCTATTGTTTTTATCTGCTCTGAAAGCCAGCATCTTAAATCGTTTATTTTTTCGTTGCCCGTTATTATGGGGTCGTAATGAACTATGAGATTAAGATTTTCGTTTTCGAGGAATTCCCTTTCAATATTATCAATAACATCATGGCTTTTAATAACATCGTCTTCAGCGGCCATTTCAACGTGTACGCTGGCAAACTGTCTGCCGGGGCCGTAGTCATGTATCATAAGGTCGTGGGTGCCAAGCACTCCGTCATAGCTTAATATTTTTTTCTGGATATGTTCCACCAGTGCCGGGTCAGGAGCCTGGCCAAGAAGAGGGTCCAGAGTTTCCTTCACAAGGCCGATACCGCTGTAAAGAATGAATACGGCTACCGCTATACCCATATATCCGTCCAGCTCAATGTTAAAGAAATGGGATATCAAAGCTGCGATAAGTACTGCTGATGTGGATATAACGTCATTTCTGCTGTCGGCTGATGTGGCCTCAAGGGGGGAAGAATTTATTTTTTTACCCAGGGACTTGTTGAATACAGCCATCCAGAGTTTCACAAGAATTGAGCCTATAAGTACAGCTGCGGTAACCATGCTGAAATCCACAGCCGAAGGATTAAGTACCTTGTCGAGACTGCTCTTAAAAAGTTCAACGCCGATTATTATAATCATAACGGCAACCGTAAGGCCCGACAGATATTCATATCTTGCGTGGCCGTAAGGGTGGTCGGCGTCGGCGGGCTTTTCAGCCATTTTAAAGCCTATGAGGCTGATTATGCTGGATGCGGCGTCGGAAAGGTTGTTTACTGCGTCGGCTGTGATGGACACACTACCGGATATGGTTCCTACGATGAATTTTCCTGCAAATAAAAGGGCATTGCAGAAAATTCCCACCTTTCCGGAAAGTTTACCGTAGGCAGTCCTTACGTTAAGGTCATTTATATTTTCATAATCCTTTATAAATTTTTTTACTAACCAGTTTTGCATTAAAAAACGCCTCCGTTTTTGGATATCCTTAAAAGTATAACACAATAATGGAAAAACTCAATAATAAATATCAATCTATATTATTATATGTTACAATATATTAAAAACGGATTTGAGGAGGGGCAGAAATGCTGAATATTGAAATAACAGAGAACGGGACCGGCATTTATATTTCCGGTGATTATGAAGATTTATTCGCTCTCAGAGAGGCGGTAAGCAGTCTTGCGGGAGACAAGACAAGCTATGAAGGATACGAAGAAGTTCACTCCATAGTACAGCATTTTGCTTTTGAGCTTCTTCACGCATACAGGGCTGAAAGGGACGTATATAAAACAAACTGCGATACTCCATGCTATAAGTTCCCCATAATGTTCCCGGAGACTTTCTTTGTGGCTGACGCACTTAATGATTATATAATTTTATCTGAAAGCAGCCAGTATTATGTGGATAAGATGGAGGAGAAAAATTCTTCCGTTGCCCAGAAAATAAAAGAAAAGAAATATATTAATAAGGCCTATATAAGATTTTTCCAGGCATCGGTTTATGACGCCATAAGAAGATATATAGGAGAAGAAGAGTTTGAAAAAATAGAATATCTTACGAACAGCGAAAAAATATGTTCTGAAGGAAATTTAAGATATAAGGATTTCTGCAAGGACTGGGCAGATATATTAAACATAAGATATATCAATGACGGAGCAGGCAGTGGAATGCTTGTGGAAGCCATTAAAAAACTGGCTGTCAGAGACGAGGAATATATTTCTAAAGAAAGGGCCATGAAAGAACATTCAAAGGACGGAAACATATCTTTGTTTTTCGGAATACTTGAGGAAGTACAGTATCCCGATGAATGGGAATGGTAATAAAATTAAAACGGCATAGCTTCTGCTATGCCGTTTATGGTTAATATATTGATTTATAAAAACCAGTACTTAAAGTGGCGGGCTGCTTAGCGCATACCTGACATCTGTTTTTCCTGTGCTTCAATCATTTTTTTAACCATATATCCGCCAACATAACCGTTCTGAGCGGAAGTAAGGTCTCCGTTGTAACCTCTCTTTAAGGGAATGTTAAGCTCCTGAGCTACTTCGTACTTGAACTGGTCAAGTGCTTCTCTTGCTTCGGGGATGCTTGCTCTGCTTGTACTTTTACTAGATGACATTAAAATCAACCTCCTGATTTGTGTTTCGAATGTTTTGTAACCTTTTGTGTTACGCTAGTATTATTACACCGAAAATTTTAAATATGTCAGGTATTTTTTGGAGAAATGATGTAAAAAATTAGGAAATTGTTCGGTTGATGTTTGACGGGTGGTTGCCTTATACTGTGTATATCAAAAAATACAGGAGATGATGTGGTGGAATTTGACAAAACTATTGCCAGAAAATCATTTAATAAACTGGCGCTAATCTTTATTCTTTACAATATTATATTTGGGGTAGTATATAATATTGTTTCTATGGGGCTTGCAGCTTATCTTGTCGGAACGAATCCTTCGATTGAACTTCCGGAGATTGAAAGCTTTATTTATAATACGGGGTTTGCACTTATAGGAGCAGCATCGGTTTCTGTTATAGTAGCTTTTTTGTGCAGCAGGGAAAAGCCGTCCTTTGAAAGAAACCGCAAGCTGGATATTAAATCAATAATAATGTTTTTTGTAATTATTCAGGGATTACAGCTTCTCTGCAGTTTTATACTTGTGCCTTTGGAAGTGCTGTTTTTTCAGGCGGGATATAATTTTGACCAGGCCATATCTTTAGCCAGTGACCCTTCAATTTATTTTTCCAGCCTTGTTTATTCGGTAATTATAGCTCCTTTGATGGAGGAACTGTTTTTCAGAGGCCTTATAATGAAGAAAATGCAGCCCTACGGGAAAACATTTGCCATTGTGGTTGCGGCATTATTATTTGCACTTATGCATCAAAATATCGTTCAGCTGCCCGTTACATTTGCTATGGGACTTCTGTTTGGATATATAACCGTTGAATATTCCCTTGGCGCGGCCATCGGACTGCATCTGTTAAACAATGCGTTTGTTGAGATAACCGGCCATTTGGGAAAAATATTTGAATATACGGTTATATTTGACAGCCTGTTTATGTATGCCTGTGCGGCAGTATCGATAGTTCTTCTTGTACTTAACTTCAAAAAAATAAAAGCTTATATCCAGAATGAAAAGTCGGAAGAAGGAACAGTTAAACTTTTCTTCACAAGACCTCTGGTTATAATCGTTATAATTTATTATCTGATAATGACACTTTTAAGTGTAAGTGCCATTTAAAGAATACGGAAAATATAATATTATCTTATAAAATGTTAAGTTGTGTAAAATAAAATACATTTCACCCTTGACAGTGTATAACACTAATGATAAAATATCTGCGGTGTTTAGAATGGAAACGGAGGGTAACCAATGGACTGTTTATTGAAAAACGCAAATGTATATATTGATGGCAGCTTTAAAAAGACAGACATTTATATTAAAGACAATATGATAGTTTCCGTTGACGGCAGCGTTCATTATGGTGAGAACGTTGTTTCCTTTGATTTTAATAATAAATATATTTTTCCCGGTTTTACAGATGTTCATGTTCATCTGAGAGAACCGGGTTTTTTGTGTAAGGAAACGATAGAAACAGGAACAAAGGCGGCAGCAAGGGGCGGATATACATCCGTATGCGCTATGCCAAACCTTAAGCCTGTGCCCGATTCGGCTGAAGATATCAAAATCGAGACTGATATAATCGAAAAAACAGCACTTGTACACGTATATCCCTACGGAGCAATAACCGTTGACGAAATGGGAAAGGAACTTGCTGACCTGGAAGGAATGGCACCCTATGCCATAGCATTTTCCGACGACGGACATGGCGTGCAGAATGACGATATGATGAGAAACGCCATGAAAAAATCCAAGGAGCTTGGCAAGATGATAGTTGCCCACTGCGAGGTAAACGAACTTCTTGAGGGCGGATATATCCATAAAGGAAAATATGCTGAATTACACGGACATAAAGGAATCTGCTCCGAAAGTGAATGGAAACAGATAGAAAGAGACATTGAGCTTGTTAAAGAGACAGGCTGTGCTTATCACGTATGCCATATATCAACAAAGGAAAGCGTTGAGCTCATAAGAAAGGCAAAAAGTGAAGGCGTAAATATCAGCTGTGAGACAGGACCCCACTATCTTGTATTAAACGATATGGACTTACAGGAAGAGGGAAGATTCAAAATGAACCCTCCCATAAGGGACGAAAGCGACAGACTGGCGCTTATTGAGGGCATAAAGGACGGCACCATAGAGTTTATCGCCACAGACCATGCTCCCCATACCGAAGAAGAAAAAAGCAAAGGCCTTAAAAACAGCCTTATGGGCGTTGTCGGACTGGAAACAGCCTTCCCTATAGTTTATACTGAACTTGTAAGAAAAGGCATTATAACCCTTGAAAAGGCAATGGAGCTTTTAAACGGAAATGCCATAGAGCGCTTTGGCATAGGCTCTGAGATAGCAGCGGGAAAACCTGCGGACCTGACAGTATTCGACCTTGACGAGGAATATGTTATAGACCCCAAGGATTTCCTTTCAAAGGGCAAGAGCACACCTTTTACAGGAAGAAAAGTATTTGGAAAATGCCTTATGACAATGGTAAACGGCGAGATAGTTTATAAAGGGTGAGATTATGAAACAAAGTGTTTTTACAGTAGAGGCAAACGAAAAAATTGCCCTTAACACATACAGAATGACGCTTAAGGGAGATACATCGGATATAACAAAAGCAGGCCAGTTTGTTAACATCAAGCTGGACGGATTTTTCCTTAGAAGACCCATTTCAGTATATGACTGTAATGAGGGCAAGCTTGGACTTATCTACAAGACTGTCGGAAAGGGAACCGAGTATATGGCAGGCCTTGAGAAGGGTGCAGAGCTTGATATACTTACAGGCCTTGGCAACGGATATGATTTAACAAAGAGCGGAGATAGACCTCTTCTTATCGGAGGAGGAGCAGGAGTGCCTCCCATGTATAACCTCTGCAGAAGACTTATTGCTGAAGGAAAGAAACCCGTCGTAGTTATGGGATTTAATAAGGCAGACGAAATATTCTGTAAAGATGAATTTGAAAAGCTCGGAGCTGAAGTAATAATTGCCACAGCTGACGGCAGTGTAGGAGTAAAGGGATTCGTTACTGACGCCATAAAGGATATTGACTACACATACGTATATACCTGCGGACCCGAACCCATGCTCAAGGCAGTATATAATGCGGTAAAGACCAGCGGACAGTTCAGTTTTGAGGAAAGAATGGGCTGCGGTTTCGGAGCTTGTATGGGATGCAGCTGTGAGACAAAATACGGCAACAAGAGAATATGCAAAGACGGACCCGTACTTGAAAAGGAGGAGATAATATGGTAAATACAAAGGTCATATTAAGCGGACTGGAGCTTGACAATCCTGTTATCCCCGCCAGCGGAACATTCGGATACGGATATGAATTTGCAGAACTTTACGATATAAATATGCTTGGAAGTTTTTCCTTCAAGGGCACAACAAAGGAGCCAAGATTCGGAAATCCCACACCAAGAATTGCTGAATGTCCCAGAGGAATGATTAACTCCGTCGGACTTCAGAATCCCGGAATTGATAAGGTTATTTCCGAGGAACTTCCCAAGCTCAAAAAATGCTTTAATAAAAAGGTAGTGGCAAACATAAGCGGATTTTCCGTTGACGAATACGCTTACTGCTGCGAAAGAATAGATAAGGAAGAACAGGTTGGCATAATCGAAGTAAACGTAAGCTGCCCCAATGTTCATAACGGAGGTATGGCCTTCGGAACATCGGCTGCCGCTGCGGCTGAGGTTACAAAGGCTGTAAAGAAGGTTACAACAAAGCCCGTATATATTAAGCTCAGCCCCAATGTGACGGATATCGTCGAGATAGCCAAAGCCTGTGAGGATGCCGGAGCAGACGGTATAAGTATGATAAATACTCTCCTGGGAATGAGAATAGACCTCAGAACCAAAAAGCCCGTTGTTGCCAACAAAATGGGAGGATTTTCGGGAGAAGCCATATTCCCTGTGGCCCTCAGAATGGTTTACCAGGTGTATGAGGCAGTAAAAATACCCATCATCGGAATGGGCGGAGTATCAAGTGCAGACGATGTTATCGAAATGATGCTTGCTGGAGCTACAGCGGTACAGGTAGGAGCTGCAAATCTTGTTGAGCCCTTTGCCTGCAAAAACATAATCGAAAGTCTTCCACAGACCATGGAAAAATATAAAATAAATGATTTAATGAGTATTATCGGAGGTGCGCACTAATGGGAAAAGACGTAATAATTGCCTGTGACTTTAACAGCGCTGAGGAAACATTCGCTTTCCTTGACAAATTTACAGGAAAGAAACCATTTGTTAAAATCGGAATGGAGCTTTTTTATGCAGAAGGCCCTCAGATTGTAAGAGAAATAAAGAACAGAGGCCACAAAATATTCCTTGACCTTAAACTTCACGATATTCCCAATACAGTAATGAAAGCTATGAAGGTGCTTTCAAACCTTGATGTGGATATGGTAAACGTACATGCCGCAGGAACAATTGCAATGATGGAAGCTGCAATCAAAGGCCTCACAAGAGAAGACGGCACAAGACCCATGCTCATCGCCGTTACACAGCTCACATCAACGGATGAAGAAAGAATGCAGAATGAACTTTATATAAACAGAAGTCTTGAAGAGACAGTTATGCATTATGCGGAAAATGCCGCAAAAGCCGGACTTAACGGCGTCGTATGCTCACCCCTTGAAGCTGAAAAGGTTCACGGAGTATGCGGAAAAGATTTTGTTACGGTAACACCCGGAATACGTTTTGCAGACGGTGACGCAGGGGACCAGGTAAGAATAACAACACCTGCCAGAGCAAAAGAAATCGGTTCAGACTACATAGTAGTAGGAAGACCCATAACTCAGGCTGAGGACCCCGTAGCCGCTTATGAAAGATGCGTTCAGGAATTTATAGGATAAGGAGAGATAATAATGGAAAACGTTCAGAAACTTATTGCTAAGGATCTGCTTTCTATAGGAGCAGTATTTTTAAGACCCGAGGAGCCCTTCACATGGGCCAGCGGAATTAAAAGCCCCATATACTGCGATAACAGACTTACACTTACAGCTCCCAAAGTAAGAGACGATGTTGAAAACGCCCTTGCTGAGGTAGTAAAGAAAGAATATCCCGAGTGTGAAGTTCTTATGGGAACAAGTACAGCAGGTATTGCCCACGCTGCTATCACAGGACATATCCTCAATATGCCCATGGGTTATGTACGTTCAGGTGCAAAGGACCACGGCAGAAACAACAGAATCGAAGGAAAACTTGAAAAGGGCCAGAAGGTAGTTGTTATCGAGGACCTTATTTCAACAGGCGGAAGCGCAGTAGAAGTTGTTGAGGCTCTTAGAGAGGCCGGCGCTGAAGTACTTGGTATCGCAAGTATCTTTACATACGGAATGGAGAAGGGACTCAAGAAGCTTGCCGCAGCAAATGTTAAAAATGTAAGCCTTACAAACTTTGATGTTATTGCCGAAGTTGCAGCTGAAGAAGGATACATTGCTAAAGAGGATGTATCAAGACTTATGGCATTCAGAAACAACCCTGATGATGAGAGCTGGATCGGAGGTACAAAATGAGAAGTCTTATAGATATTCTGGATTTATCAACTGAAGAAATCGATGAGCTCATCGCTACAGCCGATGACATAATCGCAGACAGCGACAAATATATGGACGTATGCCACGGAAAGAAGCTTGCTACACTTTTCTTTGAGCCCTCAACAAGAACAAGACTTTCTTTTGAGTCAGCAATGCTCAGCCTTGGCGGAAGCGTTCTTGGATTCTCCGAGGCATCAAGCTCATCAGCTTCAAAGGGCGAGAGCGTTGCCGATACAGTTAAGGTAGTAAGCTGCTATGCTGACATAATAGCTATGCGCCACCCTAAAGAAGGAGCTCCCCTTGTAGCGTCAATGAAGGCAGATGTTCCCATCATCAATGCCGGTGACGGAGGACACAACCATCCTACACAGACACTTACTGACCTCCTTACTATCCATAGAGAAATGGGAAGACTCTCAAACCTTACAATAGGACTTTGCGGAGACCTTAAATTCGGAAGAACAGTACATTCGCTCATTGCGGCTATGTCAAGATATGAAAACGTTAAGTTTGTGCTCATCTCACCCGATGAACTCAGACTTCCTGATTATATAAAGGTTGACGTTATCGAAAAGAACGGCATTGCCTATGAAGAAAATCCTGACCTTGAGGCAGCTATGCCCGAACTTGACATTCTTTATATGACAAGAGTTCAGAGAGAAAGATTCTTCAACGAACAGGACTATATAAGACTCAAAGACAGCTATATACTTACACCTGAAAAGCTTGTCAACGCTAAGAAATCAATGAGAATACTTCATCCTCTGCCCAGAGTAAATGAAATATCCGTTGCTGTTGATGATGACGAAAGAGCATGCTATTTCAGACAGGCTAAGAACGGAAGATTTATAAGAATGGCGCTTATCCTCAAGATGCTCGGAATGGAGGTACAGAGATGACAATTGACTCTATTAAAAACGGAATCGTTATTGACCATATAAAACCCGGAAAAGGTATGTACCTTTATGAGGTTCTCGGCCTTGAAAAGCTGGACTGCTCAGTAGCCATAATCAAAAACGGCGTTAGCCAGAAGATGGGCAAAAAGGACATTATCAAGATAGACAGCATTATTGACCTTGACTTTGATGTTCTTGGATATGTTGATCCCGGCATCACAGTAAATATTATCCGTGACGGCAAGACAATAGAGAAGAAAAACCTCAGCCTTCCCGAAAGAGTAGAGGGCGTTATCAAATGCAAAAACCCCAGATGCATAACATCTGTTGAACAGGAGCTTCCTCATATTTTCAAGCTTACTGACAGAGAAAAGGGCGTTTACAGATGCATCTACTGCGAAAGCAAAGCTAAAAAGTAAGACTTTAAAAGCGGATCCTATGATCCGCTTTTTATTTTGCAAAGCGTTGTATTTTTTTAAGAATAATGGTAAAATGATAAAAATATGACGGAGGTGTTTAGGATTGGACGATTTTACCCATATAAACAGTCAGGGCAGGGCCAGAATGGTCGATGTTTCTGAAAAAGACATAACTATGAGGACGGCAAAGGCCTATGGCAGGGTATATATGTCAGAGGACACTGTCAATATGATAAAAAGCGGCGGAATAAAGAAAGGCGATGTTCTTTCGGTAGCCCAGGTGGGAGGCATAATGGCGGCGAAACGCACATCCGAAATAATCCCCATGTGTCACCCTGTTATGACAACGGGCATAGACATAAATTTTGATATTAATAAAGACAATATTGAGATATACAGTACAGTCAAATGCAAGGGAGAAACAGGCGTTGAAATGGAGGCACTGACGGCGGTATCGGCTGCGGCCCTTACCATATACGATATGTGCAAGGCCCTGCAGAAAGATATGGTCATTGGAGAAATAAAACTTTTGGAAAAGAGCGGCGGAAAGAGCGGTGATTATAAATGGCAGAAGTAGTTTCTGTAAACATAAGTGAAAAAAGAGGAACCGTAAAGCATGAGGTGGAAAGCATAGAGCTTGTTGTGGGCCATGGAATTATGGGCGATGCCCACGCAGGTGACTGGCACAGACAGGTAAGCCTGCTTGCGGAGGAAAGCATAGACCAGATGAGAGGTATGGGAATTGAATTTGAAAACGGTGCCTTTGCGGAAAACATAAATACCATAGGAATAGACTTAAAAAATCTGCCTGTCGGTACGGATATTGCCATAGGAGATACGGTGCTTACGGTAACGCAGATAGGCAAGGAGTGCCATAATGACTGCGAAGTAAAGAGAATAACGGGAAAATGCGTTATGCCTACGGAAGGAATATTCGCTGTAGTTAAGACAGGCGGTACTGTTAAAAAGGGAGATAAAATAACGATACTGGAGGCAGCAGAATGAAACTGATAGAGACAAAAAATGCAGTGGGACATGTTCTGTGCCACGACCTTACAAGAATAGTTAAAGGAGAATTTAAGGGAGCGCAGTTCACAAAGGGACACGTAATAACCCAAGAGGATATACCAATGCTTCTTTCCATGGGCAAGGAACACCTTTATGTATGGGAAATGGAAGAAGGAATGCTCCATGAAAACGATGCGGCAAAAAGACTTTATGCCGTATGCGAAAATGAAAATATCAGACCGTCCGAAACTATAAAAGAGGGTAAGATAGAAGCCTTTGCGGAATGTGACGGATATTTTGAAGTGGACGTGGACAGGCTTGACGAAATTAATTCCATCGATGAAATAATGATAGCCACAAGACATGGTTCAACGGCCGTAAAAAAAGGTGATAAACTGGCGGGAATGAGAGTTATACCCCTTATAGTCAAAGAGGAAAAACTTTTAACGGCTGAGAAAATTTTTGACGGAAAACCCATACTTAAACTTACACCCTATAAGCTTAAGACAGCGGCTGTCATAACTACGGGAAGCGAAGTTTTTAAGGGAATAATCAAAGATACCTTTACTCCGGTAATAGAGGAAAAACTCAAAAACTATGGCATAGAAATGAAATGGCATATGGTAGTTGACGACGGTATAGAAAACATAAGAAAGGCCATTGAGGAGGCAAGGTCATATAAACCCGATATGATACTGTGCACAGGTGGTATGAGTGTTGACCCTGACGACAATACTCCCGGAGCCATAAAGGAAAGCGGAGCCCAGATAATAACATACGGAGCCCCTGTCCTTCCAGGAGCAATGTTTTTACTGGGATATTATGATGACGGCACTCCGGTAATGGGACTTCCCGGATGCGTAATGTATGCCGGTGCCACCGTATTTGACCTTATCCTTCCCAAGGCTGCGGCTGGAATAAAGGTCAGCAAAAAAGATATCGTAAAACTGGGAAACGGAGGACTCTGTCTCGGATGTGCCGAATGCAGATATCCCGTATGTCCCTTTGGAAAATAAATATAGCAGAGGAGGATATTTATGAAAAAATTTATATGTATGCTGGCAGCGGCTGTTTTAGCTGTGGGTGTGGCAGGATGCTCTTCCGGCTCAAACACAGAAAATACCGAAAATACGGAGAGTACGGAAAGCACTCAGGCTGATGGGGAGAAAAACGAAATAATAGTTTTTGCAGCTGCGTCAATGACAGAGACTATGAATGAAATCGCTGAAATGTATAAAGAGGTCAATCCGGACGTGGAAATAGTTTATAACTTTGACTCCTCGGGAACATTAAAGACCCAGATACAGGAAGGCGCAGACTGTGATATATTCATATCAGCGGCTCAGAAGCAGATGAATCAGCTTGATGCAGTAAACGGCGGAGAGGAAAATACAGAAGGCTTTGATTTTGTGGATGCGGATACAAGATTTGATATTGTATCAAACAGCGTTGTACTTATAACACCTGCGGGAAATCCGGCGGGAATAACAAGTTTTGACGACGTGGCTACAGATAAGGTCAGCCTTATAGCCCTTGGCAACTCGGATGTGCCCGTAGGCCAGTATTCTGAAGAAATATTTACATATATGGGAATATGGGACGAGCTCAATAATAACAGCAAGATAACATTCGGCTCAAACGTAAAGGAAGTACTTGCGCAGGTTGAAGAGGCAGCTGCCGACTGCGGAGTAGTATACAGTACAGATGCGGCAACAACTGACGGTGTGGAAGTAGTGGCATCAGCTCCCGAAGGAAGCCACCAGCCTATAACATACCCTGCCGCTGTTTTGAAAACATCTAAAAACGCGGACGAAGCCAATGCATTCTTAGAATATCTTAAATCCGATGAATGTACTGAAGTATTTGAAAATGCTGGATTTGTAATTCCAGAAAGATAAGCAGATAAGAGGTGCTTTTATGGACTGGTTTCCCCTTTATAATTCCATAAGGATTGCGGTCATAGCAACGGCGCTGACCTTTGTCCTTGGCGTATTTTTTGCCTATTATGTAGCTAAAATGCCCAGGGTAATAAAGGGGATACTGGACTGTATCCTTACACTGCCTCTTGTTATGCCGCCGACGGTAATAGGATTTTTTCTGCTTAAATTTATAGGTATATACGGACCCCTTGGAAGCTTTGTTTATTCTGTCTGGGGACAGAAACTGACAATGACTTGGTATGCGTCGGTGTTTGCCGTGGTTATAGTTACTATGCCTCTTATGTACAGGACCGTAAGAA